>NZ_CAJPHP010000011.1:0-273401 GCF_905339975.1 Burkholderia sp. BCC1999
CCGGTCTTGCGTGAAAGCCTTGCCGCTGGCTTCGTGCTTGTAACGCCCCGGATAGTCGTAGCGTGCGTAGCCGCGGCCCTGGTGATCCAGGTCCGCGCCCTCGCGCGGGTATTCGTGCGGATAGCGTGGGCTCTTGAACGTGTAGTCGCGCTGCACCTGGCGAGCGGTGCGCACGTTCTCGGTATAGGCGAACGTGCTTAGGCTCGGCTGCGGCTGGTCGCCGCCGGGCGTCGAGTTGTACAGCACCGGCTCGCCCTGCTGGCGGCCGAAGATAAACAGTCGATCGCAGTGGATCAGGCGGTGTCCATCGACCTTGTGCTGGAACGCGTAGAAAAAGCCCTCCTCGCGCAAAATGCGTTCGATGAAATCGTAGTCGGTGTCGCCGGCCTGCACGCAATACTCGCGCGCCAGATGCTCGTTGGTGACACGCTGCTCGTAGTCCAGCGTTTGATGGTGTGCCTTGAGCACGGCCGTGGCGATCTCGGGCACGCTCAGGGTCTGAAAGATGCGCCAGTCGGACGACAGCTTCAGGCGCGCCAGACGCGGCTCGACCACCGCTGAATAACGGGTACGTCGAAAGCCCGTGTCGCCTTGCACGAAACTTGACACCGCGCCGTGCACGTAACGCACGGGCACGCCGCCCTGCCAGATCGCGAGTAAACCGCTGTGGTCAAGCACCTGGCCGAAGTCGATAGCGGGATTCGCGCTGGCCAATTCCACCTGCAACAAGAAGGTCTCGGACAGCCCCTCGTGCAGGGTGAATTCGACGACCTCAAACGATTCGTCTCCAGCAGTAAAAGTAAAGCGCAGGTCGGATTGCGTGGGCATAGTTGAGCTCCCTGCCAAGACAAGCCTATCTCGTCATGCGTCGACGGATAGGCGGTGACGAGTGAACGTCCACCGCACAAACCAGCTCGGCACCGCCGCCAACCCGGCTCATCGCAGGGAGCACCGATGGATTTCCTACCTTTCCCAGCGGAACAACTGTTCGTATTCGCGACATAGGAACACTCTTCTTTTTCCGTGCGATTTGTGCTCATCGTCTTGCGGGTCATTCGGCACGCGGTTCCATCTGGACACGTTCAGTAGAGCTGATCCTCCAGTCCGTCTCGCTTCAGTGAGCAACGCGATCGCTATCCTTCGAGAGTTGTCGATGGCGCCTGGCAGCGCGTGATGGACGTCAACTAACGATGGTCAGCCACTGCGACACTCGCGTCTATGGGACGAATCTGAAAGTTGATAGCCATACGAAACGAGCCCGGTCCAACGGAACATGATCCTGAAGGGTCGATTTCCGATGCGTTTGCACGCGCTGATGAGCCTGGGCTGAAGCGGGCCGGGCCAGCGATTGACTGCCGATGGGCGGCAGGCTTGTCGGGATAGTTGATGATCTATGGATGATCACCGATTTGAATAAAACAAGAATTCGCACCATCGAACAGGTGCGCGGCATACTCGACGGAACCGAGACGCTGGAATTTGTGCCCGCAACCGATGCCCGCGCGCGCTGGTCGTGGATCGCCTCGGTGCTGGGCCGGCTGCTCTATCGCCGGCTCAAGCGTGCCAATCGCGGGCTGGTGTTGCACTACCTGCGCCGCTTAAGCGGTTTCAGTCGCGCGCACGTGAACTGGCTGGTGCGGCACTGGCTGAGCCGCGAGCAGTTGGTTCGGCCGCAAGGCGCGCCGTCGAACGCCTTTGCACCGCGTTATACCGACGCTGATCTGGATGCGCTGGCCGAAGTCGAGCGCGAGTACGGCAGGCTTTCGGGGCCGGCCATTGCGGCCATGCTGCGGCGCATGTATCAGGTCTATGGCGACGAGCGCTGTGCGGCTGCAGCACTTGTCCTCGTCGCATCGGTACAACCTGCGCCGCGCGCCTGCCTACCTGGCTCGCGTTAGGGTTCACATCAAGATGCGCAGTGAGCGCAAGGCCGCAGCGATCGCCGTGCAGCGGGCGCCCACACCGGAGAACCGCCCGCGCTTCATCCGCATCGACAGCGCGCATCAAGGCAACCTGCATGGCCGGCGCGGCGTCTACCACATCAACGCCGTGGGAGATCTCCGTCGAACTTCACTTCGCCATCGACCTTCTCTCCATTGACGCGGAACGCCTCCGTAGTTTCCGGGCGAGAGAGACGAGACAACTCGGCGAGGATGCGTTCCAGCGCGTAACCACACTGTTGTTGTGGAGTTTTATTGGCGAGCAGGCCGAGATACTCGCCACGTAGTTGTTCCAATGAAACGGTAGGCTGCTGACGGACTGCCTCCTGGGCGGTCCGTCGTTCGCGATCGGCTTTGATCTTGGCGTCACGAATCTCCCGCAGCTACCGCAGGTGTTCGAGATTTCGCATCGCCGCTGAGCGATCCAACTTATGGAGGTTATCGAAGTAGTAGGGGTCGAAATGCGACCAGGTCAAAAGCGATTGCAGCATCGCGCGAAACGGGCCGAGACCGTTGTCTGGTCGTACTGCCAGCTAGCGGTCCGCGTGCATGCCGTCCTTAACGCGACGACTGCCCGTCGTCGCCCCACACGACCATCACATCGCGCACGAGCGCGGCGATCGACGTCGCGCCGAGCTTCTCCTTGATGCTCGCGCGATGCACGTCGACGGTCTTCACGCTGATCGACAGATCCGACGCGATCTGCTTGCTGCCCTTGCCGTCCACCACGCCGCGCAGCACTTCCTTCTCGCGCGCGGTCAGCGCATCGAGCCGCTGGCGCAGCTCACGGTGGCGCTGGCTCACCGCATGCCGCTGCTGCGCGAGCCGCAGCGCGCGCTGCACGCGTTCGAGCATCTGCTGCGAGTTGTACGGTTTCTCGACGAAATCGATCGCGCCGTTCTGCAGCGCACGCACCGACATCGGAATGTCGCCGTGCCCGCTGACGAAAATCACCGGCAGCGTCGCGTCGCGCGCATTCAGTTCGGCCTGCACGTCGAAACCGCTTTTCTCCGGCATCCGCACGTCGAGCACCAGGCACGCGGGCAGGTTCACGTCGAAGCGCGCGAGAAAGTCGGCGGCGTTCGCGAACCCTTCGGACGCGATGCCGACCGATTCGAGCAACCACGCGAGCGACGTCCGCATGCCGCTGTCGTCGTCGACGATGTATACGATCGGTGCGGGTGACGTCGTCATCGCGGGTGTCTCGCTGAATATCGGTATGGGTATCGCACGCGCCGCGCGGGAGGCCGGTGGCCGGCGTGCCGCGCGCGTCGTTCGCTGGGGTGTGCGGCACATCATAACGAGCCGAAAACCCGCTGAAAACCCCTTCACGTGCCGCACGAACGCGTAATCGCGGTTTTTTTCGGGCGATGCGGCGCGCGTCTAGGTAGAACCTTTAGACACGTTGGCGAGAACGCCATCATCATCGTCAATCGTGCGAATGGTCGGCCGCATTTTCGCGACGTACGCTTGGGTCACCGTCGGCGATCCGGCGCTGCACCGGCAGCGCTGCGCGACCGCCGCTTTCGTCCAACCAGGAGCGCCCATGTCTTCCACGACCGATATCCAGCGACCGGCGCGCGTCGAACCGACCGACGCGCAGAAGGCCTTCCGCCAGGCGATGGCCCACCTCGGCGCGGCCGTCAACGTCATCACCACGGCCGGGCCGCACGGCCGCTGCGGGATCACCGCGAGCGCCGTGTGCTCCGTCACCGATACGCCGCCGACGCTGCTCGTGTGCATGAACCGGTCTAGCGCGATGCACGCGACCTTCGAGCGCAACCGTCACGTCTGCATCAACGTGCTGCCCGCCGAGCACGAATTGCTCGCACGGCATTTCGCAGGGCTCACCGACTTGCCGATGGAGCGGCGTTTCGACCTGCCCGTGTGGGAGCGGGGCGAACAGGACGTACCCGTGCTGCGCGACGCGCTCGCGAGCCTGCAGGGCACGATCGCCGAGATGAAGGAAGTCGGCTCGCATTCGGTGATGTTCATCGAGGCGACGTCGATTCGCGTACGCGACGACGGCGACAGCCTCATCTACTTCAGCCGCGCGTTTCATCGCGTGTCGCGCACCGCGTGCGTGCGGTGACGTTCGCGTGACTACGCGGGCGTCCGCAACGCGCGCTGCCCGACCGCAAGCGCCGCGCCGACAAACAGCGTCAGCGCCGAATACACGAGCCCGCGCGCGAGCCCCGCGCTGTCCGACACCCAGCCGATCGCGACCGGCCCCGCGATCTGGCCGAACGCAAAGACCGTCGTGAACGCGCTGATCCCCTTCGCCCAGCCGTCGGGCGGCAGGTTGTGTCGCACGAAGGCCGTCGTCGACGCGACGGCCGACAGGAACGTCGCGCCGAACAGCACGCCCGACACGAACGCAGCGGCCGGATGCACGAACATCGCGGGCATCAGCGTCGCGATGCCGAGCAGCGCGTTGAGCACCGCGAGCGCCTGGCCGCCGCGCATCCGGTCGAGCAGCCCCGACCACAACCGCGCCGACACGACGGTCGCGACGCCGAGCATCACGTAGAACGCGGAGACCACCGTGCCGCTCATGCCCGCGCCGCGCAGCAGCGCGACGATGAACGTCATGTAGCCGATATAGCCGACACCGAACAGGCCGTAGCCGGCCAGCGCGAGTGCGAAGCGCGCCGGGCTCGCGGTCTCGGCCGGCGGCGTGCCGTCGCGCGGCCTGGCCGGTGCCGCATGCACATGCTCGATGCGGCGCGCGGCCGACACGGCCACCGCCGAGAACAGCACGCATGCAACCGCGAGCGCGAACCATGCCGGCTGCCAGCCGTGCACACCATGCGTGAGCGTGGTCGGCACGAGCAGCGACGACGCGACGATGCCCCACCCCGTGCCGCCGTAGTAGAGCCCCAGCAACAACCCCGCGTCACGCGGCGACGCCGACGCGAGCCGCGCGGCCAGCACACCGCCGCTGATGAAGATCAGCGCGCTGCCGACACCCGTTGCCAGCCGCTGCACGAGCAGCGCGTGCATGCCGGACGTGAGCCCGCATGTCGCCATGAGCACCGCGGTCAGTGCGCAGCCGGCCGCCAGCAGCGTGCCCGCGCGCCAGCGCCGCGACAGCAACGGAAACGCGAGCGCGCCGATCAGGTAGCCGGCCGCGTTCGCGGTGTTCAGCGCGCCGGCCTGCGCGAACGTCCAGCCGAGATCGGCTTTCATCGGCGGCAGCAGCAGCGCATACGAAAAGCGCGCGAGGCCGAGCGCGATCGCGCTGCCGAGCGACAGGCAGATCGCGAGCCGCCACGCGGCCATGCGATCGGGATCGGTTGCGCCGGCGTCCGGCCGCGAGGGGCCGGCACGCTCCGGTTGCGGCGCTGCGCGCATCGGGTCGTCTCCATCGTTGTTCGGATTCGAGGCTTCCGCCATCGTCGGACGATCATACTTGAGCTGCCGCATCACCGGCGTGCCTCGGCGGCAGAAACCCGACGGCAGCCGCGCCCGGATCCGGTTGCACCACGCAACGGCCGAAGGGCCCGGTGAAACGACAAACGCTCGCAGCGCTATCGCCCCAGTCCGGCGGCAAACGCCTCGAGCAGCGCCCGCCCCTCGCGCCATTCCGCCAGCCCGGAAGCCACGTTCAGGTGACCGCGCGCGCCGATCGGAAGCGGCGTCGCGCCGCGTTGCGTTGCCCACTCGAGTGCGCGCCCCGACGGATCGTACGGATCGTCCGAACTCGCGACCGCAAGCACCGGCAAGCCGTTGAAGCGACCGTTCGGCAGTCGCGCGAACGCGAGGGCGGCCACCGGGAAACGCGGCCCCTGCGGATCAGGCACGGCCACGAGAAACGCGCCGCACACCGCACGCGCCGACACGGCATGCCAATGCGCGAACAGCAGACAACCCAGCGAATGACAAATGACCAGCGGCGGAGTCCGGGCGTTTGCAACGGCCGCATCCAGCGCCGCCATCCAGTCGGTCAGGTCGGGCGCATCCCATGAAGCCGGCGCGATGCGCACGGCGTCGGGCAGCGCCGCTTCCCAGTCACTCTGCCAATGCTCCGGTTCCGAGTTGCCGATACCCGGCACGATCACGATTGATCGATCCATCATCACCTCCGTGAAAGGAAGCCCGCAGTGTGACCCCGCGCTCGTCCGCCCGGAATGGCAAGTCATCGGTTATTGAGACAAAATGCCGATGAATCAATGGTACTGGAGGACGGCCATGCCGGACGAAGCACTGGATCGCCTGGATCTTGCGATCCTGGAAGCCCTGCAGGAAAACGCGCGGACGCCGCTGTCGGAAGTAGGCCGGCGTATCGGGCTGTCGCAGCCGGCAACCTCGGAACGCGTCAAGCGGCTGGAAGAGCGCGGCATCATCGCCGGCTACGGCGCGCGGATCGATCCGGCTGCGTTGGGCCTGGGAATGATGGCCATCATCCGGCTGAAAACGACGCACGAACACATCAAGCCCGCGCTGCGCGCGTTTGCGGAGATGCCGCATGTCATCGAAGTCCACCGCATGACCGGAGACGATTGTTTTCTGCTGAAGGTGCTGGTGCCGACACCGGGCCAGCTGGAGACCCTCGTCGACGCGATTGCCCGTTTCGGCGCGGTCACGACTTCGCTGGTGTTGCGATCCGAACCGGCCAAGACGATCGGAAAGGCGCTGCTCGGATGACGTACGCATACGGACCGGCCGCGTGGCGCCGATCCGGGTATTGCATCGATCACAATAATCCGGGCAATTGAATTGGCGATTAAAAATTGCTGAATGCGTTGCATCGATCCAGATTCAATCCGCCTGAAATGGCGTCGAATCCGTGATGTGTTTTATTCGTTCTTTTTCGACGCATGATTCACAAACATCCGGTGTTTAGCACGCGCCGGCTAAAATCCTTGCAACGCATTGCATTCATAAATTCGTCAGACTAATATCGACGCCACTTGTCCGGCATTCACAAAATACCGAACGAGGAGCGGGAATATTTTTTACCGCGCTTTCATGTTGAATCACTCATGTTCACCACAGGAGAATTGACATGCAGGACACCCAGCAGATCGAATTGCTTGACTGGATGCAGGAAGACACGCACCCCGAGGCCGTCGACATGATGGTCGAGGACGCCGTGGTGCCGTTCGGCACCGCGCTCTGGCCGGTCTGAGCGGGCCACCCGTTCTCGCGGAAGGGCCGCGACCCTTCCGCCGCTTCCGGAGATACGCATGCTGAACCTGCACCGCGCGCTCGGGTTTCACCCCGCGCTACGCGACAAGCTGGCGCGCGGCGAGTCGGGAAAACTGCTGGTCGGCCATGACACCCGCAACCGCGACATCGCGTTGCGCGCGTTTTCCGCCCTGCCCGAATCGCTCGACGCCACGACCCTCTGCCTCGAAAGCACCGCCCCCGCCGACATCGCCGCCGCGCTCCACGACGCCGACCTGTTCGTGCTGCTGTACGACTCGTCGTGCCTGCCGACACCGTCGCCGAGCGGCCCGCCGTTCCTCGCCGCGATCCGCCCGGCGATCGTCGAGCACTGGAGCAAATCGGTTTTGTTCAAGGATTACGGCCCGCACCTCGACGAGGCGTTCGCCGAATCGCTCGACGACATCGCCGCGCGCAACGGCCGGCTGATCGACGCGGCCGCACATGCATCGCAGATCCGCTTCATCGACGAAGCCGGCAACACGCTGACGGGCTCGCTCGCGCCGGACCAGAAATGGACGAGCGTGGACGGCATGGGCAATCTCGACGTCGTGCCGGGCGAGATCGCGACGCACGTGACCGACCTGAACGGCTCGGTCGTGTTCAGCGGCACCTTTCTCGGCACCGTGCCGTTCGCGATCAAGTACAAGGTGGCCGAGCAACTCGCGACGCTGCAGGTCGAGAACAGCACGATCGTCGATTTCGATACCGACGATGCGGGCTTCCGGCGCGATTTCTCGACCTATCTCGACCACCACGCGAATCACCGGCGCATCGAGGAATTCGGCATCGGCACGAACCTCGGCATACGCGGGCTCTACGGCCGCAACGCGGGGTTCGAGGAACGCCATCCGGGCCTGCATCTCGGGCTCGGCGGCGGCGAAAGCGGCAGCCACCATCTCGACCTGATCTTCGCGCGCGGCACGCTCGCGCTCGACGATCGGATCGTGTTCGACGGCGCGTTCGCCGTCTGACGAGGCAGGTGCTTGCGTGCTCAGGCTTCGGCGGCAGGCGTGTCGCCGAGCCACTTGAACATCACGAGGCAGTCGACGAAGCCGAGCTGCGCATGACGGTATGCGCGCGGCAGCCGGCCGACGATCTCGAACCCCAGCTTCTGCCACAGCGCAACCGCGACCTCGTTCGTCGCGACCACCGAGTTGAACTGCATCGCGAGGAAACCGCGCTCGCGTGCAACCTGCTGCGAGTGCTCGCACATCAGGCGCGCGACGCCGCGACCGCGCGCGGCCTCGCTCACCATGTAGCCGCAATTGCTCACGTGCTTGCCGGGCCCCGCCGCGTTCGCCTTCAGGTAGTACGAGCCGAGCACCACGCCATCCTCTTCGGCAATCCACGTGCAGAGCGGTGCGGCGAGCCACAGTGCGCGCGCCGCTTCCGGTGTCGGCGCCGGATCGAAAGCGTAGGTTTCCTGAGCAGCGACGATGGCGCGATAGGTCGGCCAGAAGTGCGGGAAATCGTCTTCGGTCATCGGGCGAATCGTGATCATGCGGGTTCTCTCGTGATGGGGATGTCGACAGGCAAGCGATCGATCGTACCGCGATTCATTGACGGTCGCTTTCCCGTTGCGCCGCGCTGCGATACGCGCCCGGCGGCACGCCGTACCAGCGCTTGAATGCCTGCGAAAAACTCGACAGGTCGCTGAAGCCGAGCCGCTCGGCTACTTCCGCGAGCGACAGCCGCGCATCGCCGAGCAGCGTCTCGGCCATCGCGCCGCGTGCCTGCGCGAGCAACGCGCGAAACGTCGTGCCCTCCTCCTGCAGGCGGCGCTTGAGCGTGCGCGGGCTCGTGTTCATCAGCCGCGCCATGTCCTCGAGCGAGAACGGCGCGCTGCCGGGCGTCGAGCCCAGGTACTGGCGCACCATCTCCGACGTGCCCACGCGTGCGCGCCGCGCTTCGACGAGCTGGCCGCACATCTGCTCGCACATCGACACCGTCAGCGGATTCGCGTGTGGCAGCGGCCGGTCGAGAAACGCGCGGTCGAATGCGAGGCTGTTCGCGCGCGCCGAGAACGCCGGCTCGACGCCGGCGATGCGCGGCGCGGCGAGCGACGGCGAGCGCGCGGCCTGCAGCGTGAAACTCGACAACGTGAAATCGCCGCTGGCGATTTCCTGCAGCAGCACGGCCGCGGCCGTCATGTCGCGCTCGACGAGGAACCGGCTCAGGTCGCCTTCGAGCTCCGGCGCGCCGAAGTTGAGTACGCCCGTATCGGGCGCCTCGCGGTACGTGATGACGGTATACGCATACGTGAGCGGCAGGAAGCGCATCGCCAGCGCGAGCGCGTCGCGCCCGGTCGCGCTCGCGATGAGCCCGTAGCCCCACACGCCGTACGCGGAGAAGTGATAGCGCAGGCCGACCTCGAACCCGAGGCCCTGCGCACGGCCGAGCGCGCGCAACAGGTTGCCGGTCAGCCGCAATTCCTGCGCGGCCGTCACCTCGACTTTCGGATCGTCGAGTTGCGCGTCCGCGAGCCCCGTGCCGGCCAGCAGCGCCTTGTGCGACACGCCGCGTTCGTCGCCGAAATCGACCAGCAGCCGGGCGCTGGCCGGACTCCGGGTGAAGTCCCAGAAGCTCATGCGGAGAAACCCTCGAAGCGCCGATTTGGCCCAAATACTAAAACAATTGTCCCCAAGCAGCATTGGTGTTTTCCCATGCGGCCCGCACCATCGGCGTCATCCAGTCGTCGTCCGAACGACGCCATCGCCCCAGGAGGAGACACCATGCGACCGAGTCGCCCGACCGATCCCGCCGCCCGCCTTGCACGCATCGCACGCCGACGCGCCGTCGGCGCCCGCCTAGCGGCGCGCGCCGCCTGATCCATCGATTACCGAAGAAAAGGAGACGATTCCATGAGCAAGACTTTCGACTACATCGTCGTCGGCGGCGGGTCGGGCGGCTGCGTCGTCGCGGGGCGCCTGACCGAGGACCCGGCCGTGACCGTCTGCGTGCTCGAGGCCGGCGGCCGCGGCGACAGCGCGATCGTCAACGTGCCGACCGGCGCGGTCGCGATGATGCCCACGCGCCTGAACAACTGGGCGTTCGACACGGTGCCGCAGCCGGGGCTCGGCGGGCGCATCGGCTACCAGCCACGCGGCAAGGCGCTCGGTGGATCGTCGGCGATCAACGCGATGGTCTATATCCGCGGCCATCGCGTCGACTACGACGGCTGGGCCGCGCTCGGCAACGAAGGCTGGGCGTACGACGACGTGCTGCCGTACTTCCGCCTGAGCGAGCACAACGAGCGCTTCGACGATGCGTGGCACGGCCGCGACGGTCCGCTGTGGGTCAGCGACCTGCGCACCGGCAACCCGCTCCATGCGCGTTACCTGGAAGCCGCGCAACAGGCCGGCCTGCCGCTCACCGACGATTTCAACGGTGTGCGACAGGAAGGCATCGGGATCTACCAGGTCACGCAGAAGCACGGCGAACGCTGGAGCGCGGCGCGCGCGTACCTGCTGCCGCATCTCGGCCGCCGCGACAACCTGACGGTCGAGACGCACGCGCAGGTACTGCGCATCCTGTTCGACGGCACGCGCGCGATCGGTGTCGAGGTGCGGCAGCACGGCGAAGTCCGCACGCTGCGCGCGCGGCGCGAAGTCGTGCTCGCGGCCGGCGCGCTGCAGACGCCGCAGTTGCTGATGCTGTCGGGCGTCGGCCCGGGCCGCGAACTCCAGCAGCTCGGCATCGCGGTGCAGGCCGACCTGCCCGGCGTCGGCCGCAACCTGCAGGATCATCCGGATTTCATCTTCGGCTATCGCACACGCAGCGTCGACACGATGGGCGTGTCCGCGCGCGGCGGCCTGCGGATGCTGCGCGAGTTCGCGCGCTTTCGCCACGAACGGCGCGGGATGCTGACGTCGAATTTCGCGGAAGGCGGCGGCTTCCTGAAAACGCGTGCCGATCTCGCCGCGCCGGACATCCAGCTGCATTTCGTCGTCGCGCTCGTCGACGATCATGCGCGCAAGCTGCACGCCGGCCATGGGCTGTCGTGCCACGTGTGCCTGCTGCGGCCGCGCAGCCGCGGCTCGGTCACGCTGAACAGCGCCGATCCGCTCGCGGCGCCGCGCATCGATCCCGCGTTCTTCGACGATCCGCGCGATGTCGACGACATGGTCGCCGGCTTCCGGATCACGCGCCGGCTGATGGAAGCACCGGCGCTCGCGAGCTGGATCACGCGCGACCTGTTCACCGCGAACGTGACGACCGACGACGAGATCCGCGACGTGCTGCGGCGACGCACCGACACCGTGTATCACCCGGTCGGCACCTGCCGGATGGGTCACGATGAAATGGCCGTCGTCGATCCGCAACTGCGCGTGCGCGGCGTGCAGGGGCTGCGTATCGTCGATGCGTCGGTGATGCCGACGCTGATCGGCGGCAACACCAACGCGCCGACGATCATGATCGCCGAGAAGGCCGTCGACCTGATGCGCGGCGTGCGCCGCGTGCCCGCGCGGCCGCATGCCGAAACCGGCGATCCGTCGACGGCGCGCGACGCCGTTCTTGCCCCGTGCGCCACGCACGATGTCGTCCAGCCCGAGGAAACCCGCCATGCTGTCGCCTGACCCTTCCCGTTCCACCGGCTCCGCCGCGCCGCTTGCCGCGATCATCATCGGCGCCGGCTTCGCCGGCATCGGCATGGCCGTCGCGCTGCAACGCGCCGGCATCCACGATTTCCTGATCGTCGAACGCTCGCACGACGTCGGCGGCGTATGGCGCGACAACAGCTACCCGGGCGCCGCGTGCGACGTGCCTTCGCACCTGTACTCGTTCTCGTTCGAACCGAATCCGGCCTGGTCGCGCGTGTTCGCACCGCAACCGGAAATCCATGCGTACCTGCAGCATTGCGCGCGCAAGTACGGCCTCGCGCGCCACCTGCGCTTCGGCGCCGAAGTCGAGCACGCGCGCTACGACGAAGCCCGCGCGCTGTGGCAAGTCTCGCTCGCCGACGGCACGACGCTCAGCGCCGCCGTGCTCGTCAGCGGCACCGGCCAGTTGAGCCGTCCGGCGATGCCCGACCTGCCCGGCATCGACACGTTCCGCGGCCGGGCATTCCACTCCGCGCACTGGGATCACGACTATTCGCTCGCCGGCAAGCGCGTGGCCGTGGTCGGCACCGGCGCGTCGGCGATCCAGTTCGTGCCCGCGATCGCCGGCAGCGTTCGGCACCTGGCCGTGTTCCAGCGTTCGCCGGCCTACGTGATACCGCGCCCCGACCGCGCGTATCGCCCATGGGAGAAGGCGCTGTTTCGCCGGATGCCGTGGGCGATGAAGCTGCATCGCGCATCGATCTACCTGCGTTACGAATCGCGTGCGATCGCGTTCACGCGCCTGCACGGGCTGATGAAAGTCGCGGTCGGCAGGCCGTTCCGCAAGCTGCTTGCGCGCGACGTGCCGGACCCCGCGCTGCGCGCACGGCTCACGCCCGACTACCCGATCGGCTGCAAGCGACTCCTGCTGTCGAGCGAGTACCTCGCGACGATGAGCCGCGAGAACGTCGAACTCGTCACGCAACGGATCCGGCGCGTGACCGAGGACGGGATCGAAACCGTCGACGGCGCCCATCATCCGGTCGATGCGATCGTCTACGGCACGGGGTTCGCGGCGACCGAGTTCCTGTCGCCGATGCGCATCGCGGGCCGCGACGGGCTCGACCTGAACGACGCGTGGCGACGCGGTGCGCAGGCCTATCTCGGGCTCACCGTGCCCGGCTTCCCGAATTTCTTCATGCTGTACGGCCCGAACACCAACCTCGGTCACAACTCGATCGTCTACATGCTCGAAAGCCAGATCGCGCACGTGATGCGCTGCGTGCGGGCGATGCGGCGCGACGGCGCGCGCGAGATCGACATCGACGCGCGCCGCTACCGGCGCTTCAACGCGCACGTGCAGCAGCGGCTCGCCGGTTCGGTGTGGAGCGGCTGCAAGAGCTGGTACGTCGATGCATCGGGGCACAACAGCACGAACTGGCCGGGCTTCACGCTGACCTACCGGTGGATCACGCGGTTCACCGGCATGGGTGCGTACCGCTTCACGTGTCCGTTGCCCGAGCCGGCCGCGCCGACGCGCGGCGCGGTGGTCGCACCACCTGCCGGCGGGCTGGAGGCGCTCGCCGCCGCTTTGCTGCGCGGCTTCCTGCGCGTCGCGTTCCGGCCGCTGATCGGGCCGCCGTTCGGGGCGCGCATGCAGCGCCGTGTCGTCGCGCTGCTGTCGCCGCTGATGCCCGGCGTGAGCGGCACGCTGCGCTACCGCCTGTCCGCGAACGGCGTGCCGGTCGAAGTCGTCGCGCCGAAGCGCGGCGATACGGGTGGCGCGATCCTGTATCTGCACGGCGGTGCGTTCTGCCTTGGCGGGCCGCATACGCATCGCGGCGTGACGACGCGTCTCGCGAACGATGCGGGCCTGCCGGTGTGGGTGCCCGATTACCGGCTCGCGCCCGAACACCCGAGCCCGGCCGCGCTCGACGATGCGCTGGCCGTGTACGACGCGATGCGCGCGCAGGGTCATGCGCCGCACCGGATCGTGATCGCCGGCGACTCGGCCGGCGGTGCGCTGGCACTCGCGCTCGCGATCGCGCTACGCGAGCGCGGCGACCCGGCCGCCGCCGCGCTGCTGCTGATCTCGCCCGTGACCGACCCCGCGCTCGGCGGTGCGACACTCGCCTCGCGCCGCCACGACGATCCGATGATCCGGCGCGGCTGGCTTGAACAGGGGCTGCGCTGGTACCACGGCGCCGGCTCGGCCGCCGCGCGCGGCCCGCTCGACACCGACCTGCGCGGCCTGCCCCCGATGCTGGTCCAGGCCGGCGACCAGGAGGTGCTGCTGTCGGACGCGCAGCGGCTGGCCGATCACGCGAGCGCGTGCGGCGTGCCATGCCGGCTGGAGATTCATGCGGCGCGCTGGCACGTGTTTCATTTGCAGGCGTTTTACCTGCGCTCGGCGCGCGACGCGTTGCGGACGCTGGCGGCGTTTGCATCGGCACGCGTGGCTGCGACGGCATGATGATCTGGCGGCGATACGCGGCGATCGGCGCATGCGCGTATCGCCGCGCCCCGCTTGCAACGAAGCGACACCGTCTTGCGAAAACCGGCCGTTTATTTTTTTCCGTCGCGCGCGGCCGTCATGATCTCCGCAAGCCCCGGCGTGCCGCCGGGGCGGCAACCACCCCACTCAGGCGGACACATCATGAAAAGAAGGCACACCCTCAACGCAGTTGCGCTGCTCTGTTGCGTCGGCATCCAGTGCGCGACGTCGGCGTTCGCCGACGAGCCGAAGAAAGTCGCGTTCGTCGACACGGGCAACACCGGGCGCAGCGTGATGGCCGAAGCGATCGCGGGCCAGTTGATCGCGCAGCGCCATGCGCACATCGCGGTGATCTCGCGCGCGGTCGACGAGGATCCGTACGACGAAAAACCGGAAGAGAACGGCGTGATCCTGATGAAGCGGCGCGGCATCGACACGTCCGCGCACCGCTCGGTGCAGTTGAACGCGAACGACGTCAAGCATTCCGACGTGATCCTGACGATGACCGACAAGCACAAGGAGAAGGTGCTCGCGCTCTATCCGTCGGCCGCCGGCAAGGTGTTCACGCTCGCCGAGTATGCGTCCGGGAAGCACCTCGACGTGCCCGATGCCTGGGGCAAGCCGATGGATTTCTATGAGGCGGTGACCGCGCAGCTCGACACGTACATCCCGGCCGCGCTCGACAAGGTCGCGACGGCCGCGCCGGCGAAGCCGTAACGCACGAAGGCCTGTCGGGTCGCTGGAAGCACGGCGTGCCGGCAGGTCTGCTGTTCGCGAACGTCCTCCTCGCTCTGGTTCGCCCATCCTTTTATGTAGCTTATAAGCTACAATCGCGTTCAAGATCGAACTGGAAACGGAGGCAATCATGACCAAACTCAAAGGCGCGGTATCGCACCACGACGCGGAAGTTGCCGAACTCGGCGCCGACCGCGAACTCGCAGTGGCCTATCTGCGCGTCGCGATGGAATCGCTCGACGATCCCGACAATCGTGCGGCCGGCCTGCTCGCGCTGCGCACGGTCGCGGAAGCCTATGGCGGGCTCGGCGCGGTCGCGGCCGAAGCCGGCATCAGCCGCGAATCGCTGTATCGCACGCTGTCCCCGAACGGCAACCCCACGCTGAAAACCCTGCTCGCGGTGCTCAAGACCGTCGGCCTGCGCCTGTCCGTCGTCCCCGCGCAGCCCGCGCACGCATGAGCGCCCCCTTCCCGCTCACGGCCTGATCATCCACACGAGCAGCATCTCGGCAGGCGCGGCCGTCATCCCCGCCGGCGGACGCTCGATCGTCGGCTCGACCGCCAGCGCCTGCGCGATCGCCGCCGCGTCGTCGATCGTCGTCGTGCGCACGATCGTCATCAGGCGCGCCGGCCGGTGCAGCGCCTCGCGATACAGCGCGCCGTACCACAGCGGCCGCATGCCGAGCGCGTCCTGCAGCACGTACGGATAGCGCCACAGCCGCAGTACGAGGCGACTGTCCGGGTGGGCCGGATCGACGCGCACGAACACGCGGCGGGTGCTTTCGCCGTGCGTGTAGCGCGGCAGCACGGGCAGCGTATCGGCCGGCGCCTGCGGCAACAGCCAGCGCAGCGCGGTGGCCGGCGACCACGGCGTCGCGCGCTGCCAGCCGGCCTGCGCGAGATGCCGGTCGAGCGTGTCCGATGTCGCACTCCATTGCAGCGGCAGATATTCCTCGCGGTCGCCGCCGATCTCGGTGCGCCGCGTCGGCACGCGCTGCCACCCGCCGCGCAACCACTGGTCGACGGTCATCGCGACCACGTCGCCGACATGCGGGCGCGCCGCGCGATCGAGCTGCCATTGTGCAGGGATCGTCCATACGCCGGCCGTCGCGAGCACCACGAGCACCGCGACGAGCGCACCGCGCGGCTGCACATGCTCGCGCACGCGCCAGTACGCATACGCGCCGGCGAGCAGCGCAAACCAGGCCAGCCCGAGGCTCCATCCGCCGAGCAGCCCCGACATCCAGGTATCGCCGACGTACAGCCGCGCGAAACCGCCGAGCACGATCCACAACACGACCGCCGTCACGACCGGAATACGCCACAGCGCGGGCCGGTCGCGCGTGATCGCCCAGCCGAGGCCGCTGCTCGCGAGGATCGCAAACGCGGCATCCGCATCGGGCAGCGGTACGTGCGG
Organism: Burkholderia sp. BCC1999; assembly: GCF_905339975.1. Classification (NCBI taxonomy): domain Bacteria; kingdom Pseudomonadati; phylum Pseudomonadota; class Betaproteobacteria; order Burkholderiales; family Burkholderiaceae; genus Burkholderia; species Burkholderia sp. BCC1999. The sequence goes on from NZ_CAJPHP010000011.1 coordinate 16,300, forward strand.
CGCGCCGGGTGGCAGGCTCGCGGGCGTCGCGCCCGGCACGAGCGCGCCGAACGCCGGTACGAGCACGACGGCGACACCGACCGTCGCGAGCCACCACGCGGCAGTCAGCCAGCAGCGATGGATCATCAGCCAGACCAGAAACGCGGCCGCGACGATCAGCCCCGTATCGTGCCCGTGCAGCACGGCAAGCGCACTCATCGCGGCGTCGACGGGCGGTGTGCGCAGGTTCTGCAGGAACGCATACAGCGCGATGTCCGCGTGCATCAGCGGATCGTTCGCGACGACGTCCTGCACGATCCCCGCGAACAGCCACACGCAGCCGACGAACAGCAGCGCGAGCACGGGCACCGCACCCGGCAGGCCGCGCACATACGCGATCGCGTCGTGCAGCCGCGCGCCGAAGCGCGGCCAGCGGCGCGCGCATCCGTGCACGGCTTCGACGAGCGCGCGGCGCAGCAACGGCCAGCCGCGCCGCAGCGCGACGCGTACGCCGAACCACACGAGCGCGACCAGGGCGGCCACGACCAGCAGGATCGCGGCGACCCGCACGCTGATCGCCGCGGCCAGTGCGGCCGACGCGCCGAACAGGATGCCCGGCGCGACATGTACGGGCGCCCACACGAGCGCCGACACGACGTTGACCGGATAGAACGACCGGCGTGGCAGCGTCGCGCAGCCGACGACGACCGGCACGACCGCACGCACCGGTGCGAGGAAGCGGGCGAGCACGATGCTCTTCATCCCGTGACGCAGCACGAACTCCTCGCCGCGCGCGTACGCGTTCGCATAGCCAAAGCGCGCCCACACGTTGCGAATCATCCCGCGATAGTGCCGCCCGAGCTCGTAGCTGATCCCGTCGCCGACCACCGCGCCGACGGCCGCGACGCCGATCGTCGTCCACCCGTCGAGCGCGCCGGCGCCGATCAGCGCACCGGCCGCGAACATCACCGCGCCGGCCGGCACCACCGTGCCGATCAGCGCGATCGCCTCGGCGCACGCCGTCACGAACACGATCGCCAGCACGAGCAGCGGATGCGCGCCGATCGCGCCGATCCACGCGTGGATGGTGTCGCTCATCGCATGCCCCGTGGCGAAACGATCCGGCGGGCGAACACCGGATCGGCGATGGCAGGGGGAACGGTCATGGCGGAGTGCGCGCTGTCGCGCCGGCGTAAGCGGTCAATCGAACTCGTGCTGCCGCGCATCGACCTCGAGCGGCGCATCGTGGTAGCCGACCGTCGCGATCTCCTGCAGATAGCGCGCCAGAAATGCGCCGATCGACCCGGCGGCCTCGTACTGATGCACGTGACGGAATTCGTGGGTCAGCAGGCGGCGCGTGTCCTGCCCGCGCAGCACGTACACCGCATGGCCCAGCGTCAGGCCGATCGTCCCCGGCGCCAGCAGCCCCGTGTCGCGGGCGATCGCGGCAAGCGTTGGCGTCTCGGGGAACGGCATGCGATCGACGATCACCACGCGGATCCGTTCCGGCCGGGCAACGCCCACCGTGCGCGCATCGTCGGCCTGTGCCGGCGTCAGCGGCGTGCCCTGCGCGATCCCGCGCGCCGCCTCCGCTTCAGCCCACGCGACGGCGGCGGGCAACGCGGACGGCAGGATATCGGCAAGGTCAATCATCGCGGTGCTCCCCGGTGGGTGTAGTGGCATCGGGCACCAGTTTAGTCCCGATTCGTAGCGGTTCGAGGCGCGGTTCGCGTCGCACCGCGCCGGTCCAGCCCAGGCATGGCGACGATCAGGGAATACCCTTATCTTCGCGCACTACCCGCCATGCCCTTTCCCGTCGATTATTTCGTTTCAGTACACATTCCACGACCAACTATCTCGAAAATTTCCCGGATGAGTACCGTTTTCGGATTCGACGGAATATATTGGTCAGAAGAACAGCCGCGGCGATAACCGGACAAGCAGTTCGCGGCGTGATCCCGAAGAGGACCGCTAGATGATCAGGGTAATTCTGGCTGACGATCACGCAGTCATGCGGGACGGACTGCGTTACATCCTGGAGATGGCCGGCGGTTTCGAGATCGTCGGCGAGGCGAGCGACGGCTCGGCCACGCTCGCGCTCGCCGAACGCGCCGCCGCCGACGTGCTGCTGCTCGACCTGTCGATGCCCGCGCCGACCGGCATCGAGCTGATCCGGCTGGTCAAGAGCCACGCGCCGTCGCTGCGCACGCTCGTGCTCACGATGCACGCCGAGGCACAGTACGCCGCGCGCGCGTTCAAGGCCGGCGCCACCGGCTACCTGACGAAGGACAGCGCGACCGCCGAGCTCGTCGAAGCGGTCGGCAAGGTCGCGGCGGGCGGCATCTACGTGAGCCCGTCGGCAGCCGAAAGCCTCGCGCGCACGCTGCGCGCGCCGGCGCTGACATTGCCGCACGAGCGGCTGTCCAACCGCGAACTCGACGTGATGCGCCGCATCGTCGCCGGCCAGACCGTCACGCAGATCGCGTCCGAACTCGCGCTGAGCGCGAAGACGGTCAGCACATACAAGACACGGATCCTCGAGAAGATGGAATTGCCCCACGAAGCCGCACTGGTCCGCTACGCGGTGCGCCACGACCTCGACCCCGGCGCCGACGACGCATGACGGCCGCCTTCCGCTTCCCGCCCGCGCCGCCCGACGACGACGATCCGGACGCGTCGCGCCTGTTCATGTCGTCGCTGCCGCCGGGCCGGCGCGAACGGCGCTTCGCGCTCGCGACCGTGCTCGTGTCGGCCGTGATCTTCGCCGCGCTCGCGCCGTTCGCGGGCATGCCGCTCGCGCCGGGCTGGGCGTTCATTCCCGTGTACCAGTCGGCGATCGTCGTCAACGACATGGTGACGGCCGGCCTGCTGCTCGGCCAGTACGCGATCCTGCGCCAGAAGCCGCTGCTCGTGCTCGCGGGCGGCTACCTGTTCACGGGCTTCATGGCCGGCACGCACATGCTGACCTTTCCCGGGCTGTTCGCGCCGCACGGCCTGCTCGGCGCCGGCGACCAGACCACCGCGTGGCTGTACCTGTTCTGGCATGGCGGCTTTCCGCTGGCGGTTTCCGCCTATGCGCTGCTGCGCGCGACCTTGCGCGCCCGCCCGATCCCGACCCCGCAGCGCCGTGCGGCGATTCCCGTGGTGTTCTGCATCGCGTCGGCGGTCGCCGCGACGGTCGCGCTCGCGCTGCTCGCGACGGCCGGCCACGACCTGTTGCCGCGCATCATGAACGGCAACCGGATGGCCGCGACGATGACGAACGCGATCACGGTCGTCTGGGGGCTGAACCTGGTCGCGCTGATGCTGATGTGGTGGCAGCGGCGCCGCCATTCCGTGCTCGACTTGTGGGTGATGACGGTGCTCGTCGCGTGGCTGTTCGACATCGCGCTGTCGTCGATGCTGAATCACGGGCGCTACGATCTCGGCTTCTATGCGGGGCGCGCGTACGGCCTCGTCGCGTCCGGCGTCGTGTTGTTCGCGATGCTGTTCGAGAACGGCCGACTGCATGCGCAAACCGTGCGCGCACTGGCCGGCGCGCGCTATCAGCATCTGCTCGTCGTGCAGAAAAGCGCGCAGCTGAACGACGCGAACGAACGGCTAGAACAGCGCGTCGCCGCGCGCACCGCGCAACTGAGCGCGTCGAACCGCGACCTGCGGCGCGAAGTCGAGGAGCGCGTGCGCGCGGAGCGGGCGCTGCAGGCGTCACGCGAAGAACTGCGCGAGATTGCCGCGATCAGCGCCAGCGCGCGCGAAGCCGAGCAGCGCCGCATCGCGCGCGAACTGCACGACGAACTCGCGCAGTCGCTCGCGACGCTGAAGAACGATCTCGAATGGCTGATCGACCGCGTGCCGCAGGACGACGCGCAACTCGCGCGCAAGATCGCGGCGATGCATACGCTCGCGCGCGGTGCGGTGGCCGCGACGCGGCGCATCGCGTCCGACCTGCGCCCGCTGATGCTGGATGACCTCGGGTTCGCCGCGGCGATGCAATGGCTCGTCGAGGATTTCCGGCACCGACACGGGATTGCGTGCTCGCTGCACGTCGAGCCGCCCGAGCTGCAGCTCGACGAGCCGTATGCGACGGCCGTGTTCCGCATCGCGCAGGAAGCGCTCGCGAACGTCGCGCGGCATGCGGCCGCGTCGCATGCGGACGTCGAACTCGTGCACGGCGGCGATACGATCGCGCTGACGATTCGCGACGACGGCGCGGGATTCGATCCCGGCGTGCCGCGCAAGTCAGGGTCGTTCGGGCTGGTGGGATTGCGCGAGCGCGCGTATCTGGTGGGCGGCACACTGCGGATCGCGACGACGCTCGGCGAAGGCACGACGGTCGAGGTCGAGATTCCGCTGACGCATGCGCCGGTTGCGGTCGCGCACGGCGGGGATGGGGTTTTGCGGAGGTAAACCGGGTGAATGCCGAAGGCAATGGCTTAGTCGCCCGCCTTCGTCGCGCGTGCCACGTTCAACATGCGCTCGAGCTCCGCCTGAACGCTTGCAGCCTCGATGTATTCACCGGTCCGTCGCGCCTCGTCACGCGACGCCAGGCCGCGTGCCATAAACTCGCGCTGCACGCGTCGGCGCGCAACGCCATCGCGAAACTTACTCATCATCGTCATTTTCTCGCTCCATACGTCGCATTTGCAACGCATGGTAGCGCATCGACCTGATGCGCAACGGCCCACCGACCGCGATTCATTTCCTGCTCGGCACTTCGCGCTTGCCATCATCCCGTGGTGCCATTGTTCGTACCGGCCCTGGCACGACGCTACAATTCGTCGCGCCCCTCCACATCAGCCGTTCCATTGCACCGGCCGACCGGACTTCCCCCCTTCGCCACGATGAAAACCCTTCGCAGCTATGTCCTTTCCTTCTGCATCGTCGTAGTCGGCTGGCTTGCCGTCTCGCTGCTTTGCTGGCCCGTCCTGCTCGCGCTGCAGGCGCTGACGACGGCCGTGTTCATTCCGCATCCGGCCGGCAGCTACATCGGGCTCGGCTTCGTGTCGACCGCGCGGCTCACTGATTTTCCGACCAACTTCGTCGGCGCCTTTTCGGTGCCTTTCATGAACGTGCCGATCGGGTTCATTGCGATCGCCTGGTGGTTCGGCGTAGGCCTGATCGTACCGTCCGCTTACCAGCGCTACCGCACCAAGCCGCGCGGCCGCGTATCGCGGGCCGTCGTGTGGCGCGCGGCCCGCTCGCTGGCGATCCTGACCGCCGTGATGTTCGTCATCGCGACACCGTTCCTGCGTCGTTACGAAATCGTGACGCCGGATCACCTGTACGTGCGGCACCTGTTCGACTGGTACGAACGCACGTATCCGCTCGCCTCGCTGAGGGAAATCCACGTGGACGATCCCGGCGGCAGCCGCAGCATCATCACGTGGGATTTCATCTTCGACGGCGACAACCGCTTCACGACGACCGCACCCGACATCAAGGCGCTCAAGTACCTGATGTCGAATACGCACGCGTCGGCCAATTTCACGTTCGTCGGGAACCGGTTGACGATGCGATAGCGACGCGCCGCCTCACACCCGCGCCGCCACCATCCCCCGCTCCGAGCGCGTCCACGCGACCAGCGCGCCGATCCCGAGCAGTGCGAGGCACACGATCGGCACGATCATCGGCCCGAACGCGGTGCCCGTCACCTTGCCCGCGAACGGCATCAGGTTCTGGCTGAAGAAGCCACCAAGGTTGCCGATCGAGTTGATCGCCGCGACACTCGCCGCCGCCCGCGCACCGGTGAAATAACGCGGCGGCATCGACCAGAAGCACGGATACAGCAACGGAATGCACGCGCCGCCCAGCACGAGCGCGATAAAGCGCAACGGCGTCGACGGCATCACGAGGCTCAGCAGGAAACCGAGCGCGCCAAGCGCCGCGACGATCGCGATCGTGCGCAGGATGCTCTTCGCGCGGCGCAGTTTCCCCGGCAGCCACACCAGCAGCAGCACGGCAAGCGCCCACGGCAGCATGCTCAGGAAGCCGTTCGTCGTGCTCGACACGCCGAACGATTTCACGAGCGTCGGCAGCCAGTACGTAACACCGTACAGCGACGTCGACATCAGCATGTAGGTTGCCGCGAACAGCATCACGCGCGGATCGAGCAGCGCCTTCCACGGCTGGCCGTGCTCGGCCTGCGCAGGCTTCTCGCGCTCCAGCGCGGCCTCGACGATCTGTTTCTCGCGGTCGTCCAGGAAACGGGCGTCGCGCACCGATGCGGGCAGCACGCGGAACACGACGATCGCGACGATCACGGCCGGGATGCCCGTTGCAATGAACACCCACTGCCAGCCCGCCAGCCCCCACACGCCGTTCAGGCTCAGCAGCACGCCGCCGACCAGCGAGCCGAGCATGTTCGCGAGCGCGCTGCCGAGCGTGAAGATGCCGAGCACCTTCGCGCGGTAGCTCTGCGGGAACCACAGCGTGAGGTAGTAGATCACGCCCGGATAGAAGCCGGCCTCGGCGATGCCGAGCACGAAGCGCAGCGCGCAGAACGCGGGCATCGACGTCGTGAAGCCCATCAGCACCGTGATGAGGCCCCACGTCAGCATGATCCGCGCGAGCCACACGCGGGCACCGTAGCGATGCAGCGCGAGCGTGCTCGGCACCTCGAACAGCAGGTAGCCGATGAAGAACAGCGACGACGCAAGCCCGAACGCGGCCTCCGTCATCCCGAGGCTGTGCACCATCTGCAGTTTCGCGAAACCGACGTTCTGCCGGTCGATGAACGCGATCAGGAACATCACGACGAGGATGGGCAGCAGGCGCCGCGCCATCTTCGACATGATGCGCTGTTCTTCGGCGGACGCGGGGTCCAGGGTGTCGGTAGCGTTCACTTCAGGCTCCTTGCGTGAATCGGTTGCATGTCGGTTGCGTATCGGTTGAATCTGCGCCGCGCACGGCACACGCGCGGGCGCAGGATGTCTCGCTGGATGGAGGCGGCGACGTTCAGCCCGACCGGTAGGCGTCGAGCATCGGCGCGAACATCTCGTGCCACGCGCGCGGCTTGGCCTTGATCGTGCCGGCGAGGTACAGGAATTCGACGTAGTCCATCAGCTGGTTCGGCAGCACCGAGAAGCGCGTGTCGGGCGCGGCGAGCATTTGCATCACATCGTCGTGCGACACACCGACACCCGACGACGCCGCATACAGCGCGGCCGCCGCGCGCGGATCCTGCGCGATCAGGCGGTTCGCTTCGTCAAGCGCGGCGATGAACGCCACCGCCAGCGCGGGCTCCGTATCGACGAGCCGCTTCGGCGCGAACACGACGTCGAGCGTCAGCGGGCCGAGCACGTCGACCGAATTCACGACGCGATGAACGCCAGGCTGCCGCAACTCGAGCGTCGAGAACGGTGGCGACGTGAAGTGCGCCGTGACGCCGTTCTCGCGGCGGATCAGCGCCTGCATCGCCTGCGGATGCGGCAGGTTCACGGTGATCGAATCGAGCTGCGCGAAATGCTTCGGGCCGAGCTGCCGGCTCGCAACCATCTGCAGCACGACGGCCGACAGCGACGTGCGGATGCCCGGCACCGCGATCCGGTCGGACGGCGTGAAGTCGCGCAGCGACGTCAGGCCCGGACGGTTCGCGTTCAGCGACAGCGACGTCGTCGACAGCCCGCTGATGCCGATCACCTCGACGTTCGGAATGCCGCGCGCCCGCGCCCACAGCTCGATGAAGCCCGGCGCGCCGGCGCCCGCGAAATCGAGCGTGCCGGCCATCATCGCGTCGTTGACGGAATTGCCGCCGTCGAGCAGCATCCAGTCGACCGCGACATCGCGCACGCCGTGGCGCGCTGCGTGCCGCTCGAACAGCCGCTGCTTCTCCATCACGAGCAGCGGCAGGTACAGCACGCCATAGCCTTTGGAAATCCGCACCGTGCGCGGCTTCGCCCGCACGAGCGCCGGTGCGGCGAGCACGCCGAGACCGGCGGCGATCAGTGCGCGACGGCGCGGCGACGTCGTCATGCGCACGCCGCCGTGCGACGGACGGCAAACGGCCACGCGAAGGCCGCCGTCGCGCTACGTCGCGCGTTCGTCGCTCCCGTGACATGCTGCATGTTGCCGTCTCCTTGAATAATTCTGGTATTAATGCCGTCCTTGCCTGCTGCTTCCGGCTCGACACAGGTTATCGACCGAGTCTGAGAAAATGCTGACATCCCGCCCTCGGGAAAACCCCTAATCCACCTACCTGCAAAACGGCACCATGCGCATTCTCGTCGTGGAGGACGATGCCGAAATCGGCGCGGCGATCCGCAGCCGCCTGACGCGACTCGGCCACGCGGTCGATCTCGAAACCGACGGCGCGACCGCGCACGGGCTGCTGCGCGTCGAGCGCTTCGACCTCGTCGTGCTCGACGCGAACCTGCCCGGCATGGACGGCTTCACGGTATTGCGCCACCTGCGCGCGTCGGGCAGCACGACGCCCGTGCTGCTCGTCACCGCGCGCTCGGCGATCGACGATCGCGTGAGCGGCCTCGGTCTCGGCGCCGACGACTATCTCGTGAAGCCGTTCGACTATCGCGAACTCGACGCGCGCGTGCAGGCGCTCCTGCGCCGCAACAGCGGCCACGCGAACGACGTGCTGACGCTCGGCGGCCTCGCGATCGACCGCAGCAGCCGCCTCGCAGAACTCGACGGCCAGCCGCTGTCGCTGTCGCGCCAGGAGTTCGCGCTGCTCGAAATCCTCGCGAGCCGGCCGCAGCGCATCTTCTCGAAGGACGAACTGCTGAACCAGCTGTTCAGCTTCGGCAACGAGCCGACCACGAACGCGGTCGAGCAGTACGTGACGCGCGTGCGCAAGAAGCTGCAGGGCAGCTCGGTCGAGATCCGCACCGCGCGCGGGATGGGGTATCAGATTGTCGCGCATTGACTGGTTCCCGAAGACGCTGTTCGGGCGCACGCTGCTCTTCATCGCGCTCGTCGTCGCGACCGGCGCGCTCGCGCTCGCGGCGATCGCGCGATATTACGCGGGCGTCGCGGCCGAACGCGCGTACGACCAGTTGCTTGCGGGCGCATCGATCCAGGTCGCGGAGAATCTCTACGTCCAGGGCGGCGTGCTCGCGCTGAATCCGCCGGTGGCCGCGCTGTCGACGCTGTCGCGCTACGACCTCGTCTATTACAAGGTCGTCGATTCGCGCGGCGTCGTCGTGGCCGGCTACAACGATCTCGCGAGCCCCGCGACGCTCGCCGCCGCGAAACAGGGCCCCGCGTTCGCGAATGCCGTCTACCAGGGGCACCGGATCCGCACCGCGACGATCGCGCGCTACATGCCCGAGGAAAGCACGCCGGGCTGGGCGCTCGTGACGGTCGCGCAAACCACCCACGCACGCCAGCAGCTCACGAACGACATGAGCATCAAGGTGTGGACGCTGATCCTGTTGATGAGCGTGCTCGCGATCGGCGCAAGCGGCCTCGCGATCCGGCGCGGCCTGCGCCCGCTCGCGCAGATCGGCACGATCATCGCCGCGCGCGACCCGGCCGACCTGCGGCCAGTGGCCGTCGATACGCCGAGCGAGATCGATGCCATCATCGGGTCGATCAACGGGCTGATGCACCGCCTGGCCGAACGCATCAACGCGATGCAGCGCTTCATCGCCGATGCAGCGCATCAGATGCGCACGCCGCTTGCGCGGCTCGACGCGCAGATCGAGCTGCTCGACGGCGAATCCGATCCCGCGCGTCACGCGGCGCGGCTCGATGCGCTGCGCGCGACCTCCTCGGACGTCGGCCGGCTCACCGGCCAGTTGCTCAATCACGCGATGGTGATTCATCGCACCGAGGCCGTGCCGCTGCAACCCGTCGAACTCGTCGCGCTCGCGAAAGAGGTACTCGGCCGCACGATTCCGCTCGCGGGCGAACGCGATGTCGCCGTTGCGTTCGCGAGCGATGCGCCGCTGGCATGGATCGACGGCGACGCGATCAGCCTGCAGGAAGCGCTGTCGAACGTGCTGCACAACGCGCTGCTGCACGGGCACGCGGACGACATCGTCGTGTCGGTCGCAACCACGGGCAATGCCGACGGCGCGGTCACGCTGACCGTCACCGACAACGGCCGCGGGATTCCGCGCGAGCACTGGGACGCGGCACTGCAGCCGTTCGTGCGGATCGCGCCGGACGGCAGCGAGCGGCGCACGGGGTCGGGCCTCGGGCTCGCGATCGTGCAGGAGGTGATGAAGGCGCACGGCGGGCGCATCGGGTTCGCGTTTCCCGATGCGGGCGGGTTTGCGGTCGTGCTGACGTTTCCGCGCGCGGCGGGAAGCGGCACGGAAAAGGCATAGGCCGGCTCCGAGCCGGCCCGTTTGCGACAGGCGCTTAATCGTCGTTGTCGTCGTCGAGCCGGTTGCGCTCCGCATGCCGCGCCACCAGCCGATCCAGCTCGTCATACTGACGATCGCAGAACAACCGGCACAGCGTGTCGACATCCGCGCGCGTGTCGACGTCGATCGTGTCGACGTGCTGTTCCGGCTTTTCCTTGCCGAGACCGAACAGCCCCTTCTTCATCCGCGTGGAAACGGCATTCAACTGGAAGCCGTCTGCATGCGCGTCGCTCAGCGCGGTCACCCATAACTCCCGCTGATCGTCGGCATGCTGCAGTACAAGGGCCGGCAACGGGCCTTCCTGCGTATCGTCCCATTCGGCATGCTGCGCCGCCCACGGGAACGAGTCGAATGCACGCGTGAACGACGCGTAGTCGGTCGCGCCCTGAGGGTCGAGTTGATTGTAGTCGTAGCCGGTTTTCTGAATCGCGTAGGTCAACATGGCGCGGCGCTCCCGATGGCGGTAATGGCGACTGTGCGTAATCTACCTGACAATTCGGTGTACCTCGCAGTTTTTCGCGAGACCCGAATTCGCGTACCGCCATCGCCCCCGCCAATTACGCCGCCACGGCCTCCCCGCCCAGATACGCATCGCGCACGCGCTCGTCGTCGAGCAACGCTTTCGCGGGCCCTTCGAGCACGACGCGCCCCGTCTGCAGCACGTACCCGTAATGCGCGATCTCCAGCGCGAGGCTCGCGTTCTGCTCGACCATGAACACCGTCACGCCCTGCCTGTTGATCGCGTCGATCAGTTCGAGCACCTTGTCGACGTAAAGCGGCGACAGCCCCATCGTCGGCTCGTCCATGCAGATCAGCTTCGGCCGCGCCATCAGCGCACGCGCCATCGCGAGCATCTGCTGCTCGCCGCCCGACAGCGTGCCGGCACGCTGCGTCAATCGCTCGCGCACACGCGGAAACAGGTCGAGCACACGCTCATAATCGTCGGCCACGGCCGCGCGATCGCCACGCGTGTACGCACCCATCAGCAGGTTCTCGCGCACGCTCATGTCGCCGAACAGCCGCCGCGCCTCGGGCACGGCCGCAATGCCACGCCGCACGCGCTGCGGCGTCGCGAGCGCCGTCACGTCGTCGCCGTCGAAGCGCACGACGCCGCGCTTCGGCCGCATCAAACCGAGAATCAGCTTCATCGTCGTCGACTTGCCGCTCGCGTTGCCGCCGAGCAGGCTGACGATCTGCCCACGGTCGACTTCGAAGTTCACGTCGAAATGCACCTGCACGGGCCCATAGAAAGTGTCGAGGTGTTCGAGTTTCAGCAATGCGTCGGTCATGTTCGTTCGCAATCCGGAAGAAGCGGCGCTCATGCGGCCGCCTGGGTCGTGCGATCGGCCGGCGCGCCGCCCGCATGGCGGCGGCCGAGGTACGCCTCGATCACGCGCGGATCATGCCGCACGTCGCGCGGCGCGCCTTCGGCGATCTTCACGCCGTTGTCGAGCACCATCACGCGGTCGGACACGCGCATCACGAGTTCGAGCTTGTGCTCGATCAGCAGGATCGTCAGGCCGCGCGCCTTCAGCGACTGGATCAGTTGCAGCATCTCGGCCGTCTCCGTCTCGTTCATCCCGGCCGTCGGTTCGTCGAGCAGCAGCAGGCGCGGATGCAGCGCGAGTGCGCGGCCGATCTCCACGCGCCGCCGGTTCGCATACGACAGGCTGTGCGCCGGATGATCGATGCGTGGCGTGAGCCGTTCGCCGAACCCGGCGACGATCGCGCGCGCCTCTTCGCGCAAAGCGGCTTCCTCACGCCGCACCGACGCCGGCCGCACGAGCGCGCGCAGCACTTCGGCGGCCGCGCCGAGCGCGGGCCAGCCGGGCCGCGCCGCGCGCAGCCGCGCATGCGCACCGATCAGCACGTTGTCGAGCACGCTCAGGTTGCCGAACACGCGACCGTGCTGGAACGTGCGCGCAATCCCGAGCGCCGCGAGCCGTTCGGGCGCCGTGCCCGTGATGTCGCGGCCGTCGAACGTCACGCGGCCGGCATCGGCCCGGTCGGCCCCCGCGATCAGGTTGAACAGCGTCGACTTGCCGGCCCCGTTCGGGCCGATCACGCTCAGCAGTTCGCCGTTGGCGAGCGTGAGGCTCGCGCCGTCGAGTGCGGTCACGCCGTCGAAGCGGCGCGTCAAACCCTGCACTTCAAGCAAAGGGCCAGTGGTGGTCATCGCATTCCTCTCCTCACACCGTACCGAGCAAGCCCTGCGGCCGGAACCGGACGAGCAGCAACAGCACGAGGCCGTAGATCAGCATCCGGTAGTCGGCCGCCCAGCGGAACAGCTCGGGCAGCCCGATCAGCGCGATCGCGCCCGCGATGCCGCCGAGCACGTTGCCGAGCCCGCCGAGGATCACCATCGTCAGCGCGAGGATCGACACCTGCGAATCGAAAGTCTGGTGATTGATGTAGCTGTACAGGTGCGCGGCAATGCCGCCGCTCACACCGGCCGCGACACCGCCGACCGCGAATGCGATCGCCTTGTAGCGGTTCGGCGCGATGCCGTGCGCACGCGCGGCGACGTCGTCCTCGCGCACCGCGCGCAACGTGCGGCCGAGATGCGAACGCAGCAACCGCACCTGCACGAGCGCGAACACGACGAGCACCGCGAACGTGAACCAGTACGCGGCGCGCGCGGTGCTCGCCCACGGCAGCGGCGCGATGCCGGTGATGCCGAGCGGGCCGCGCGTGAGGCCATCCCAGTTCAGGATCACGAGGCTCACCACTTCGCCGATGCCGAGCGTCGCGATCGACACGTAGTGCCCGCGCAGCCGGAACGCCGGGTAGACGAGCAGCGTGCCGAGCACGGCCGTGATGACGCCCGCGCACGGGATCGTCACGGCCGGCGACCAGCCGAGATCCGACGACAGCAGCGCGGACGCATACGCGCCGATCACGAGCAGCGCCGCATGGCCGAGCGAAATCTGCCCGACCGCGCCCGCGACGAGCGTGAGGCTCAGCGCGAGCAGCCCGTACAGCCACGCGTTGGTCAGCGTCTGCAGCACGTAAGGCGACGCGCCGAGCCACGGCAGCACGGCCGCCAGTGCGATCAGCGCGACGAGCACCGGACGCGGTACGCGCACGGCCTTCGCGGCTGCGAGGAAGGTGCCCGTCATCGGCTCGGGCGGCAGCGCGCGTTTCGCGCTGAACAAACCGTTCGGCCGCCACACGAGGAACACGATCAGCAGCCCGAACGCGAACAGGTCGCGATAGCTCGTGCCGAACAGCGCGACGCCGTAGCTTTCGACGAGACCGAGCAGCAGGCTGCCGGCGATCGCACCGGGCACGTTGCCGAGCCCGCCGATCAGCAGCGCGACGACGCCCTTCAGCGTGGCCTGGAAGCCCATCGCCGGATCGATGCTGTTGTAGTACATGCCGACCAGCAGCCCGCTCACGCCGCCGAGCGCGCACGCGATCGCGAACACGGTCTGGTTCACGCGGTCGACGTCGACGCCCATCTGCAGCGCCGCATCGCGATCCTGCGCGGTCGCGCGCACGGCCCAACCGAGCCGCGTGAAGCGCAGGAAGCCGTACAGCAACGCGGCCGCCGCGATGCCGATTCCCGCGATCAGCAGGTCGAGCGAGCCGAGCGTCGCACCGGCGATCCGCACGTGCCAGTCGGGCAGCGGCGTCGGCACCGCGCGCGGGTCCGCACCGAAGGCGAGCTGCGCGAGCTGGTCGAGGATGAAACTGATGCCGATCGTCGCGAGCAGCGGTGCGATGCGCGCCGCATGGCGCAGCGGCCGCAACCCGATCCGCTCGATCGCGACGCCGAGCGCGCCGCAGCCGACGACGACGGCCGCCAGCGCGACCGGCAGCGGCAGCCCGAAGCGCGTCAGACACAGCCAGCCGATGAATGCGCCGACCATGTAGACCGAGCCATGCGCGAAGTTGATCAGGTGCGACACGCCGAAGATCAGCGCGAGCCCGACCGCGAGCAGCGCGTAGATGTTGCCGACGATGAGGCCGTTGAGCGTGTAGTCGAGCCAGGAAGCCATCACGATGCGTCCGTCACTTGCATGCGGTTCATGCGGAATCAGCGTGCGGCGAGCTGCGGTTTCGCGCCGTCCCACAGCGCCCACTGCCCCTGCTTCACGACGAGATACACGGTGCGCGCACCGGCGACACGACGCGTCTGCGGATCGAAGCGCACCTTGCCGAAGATCACGCTCGGTACGTCGCTGACCTTCGCGAAGCCGTCGTGCGCGGCCTGGCGCGTCGTGCCGTAGCGGCGCAGCACCTCGGCCGACAGGATCAACGCGTCATAGGCGCGCGCGACGAACGAATCGGGATCGGTATGGAATTTCGCGCGATAGCGCTGCACGAACGCCTGTACTTCGGGGCGCGGCTCTGCCGGGAAGAAGTTCGATTCCGTAAAGACGCCTTCGACGGCCGTGCCGCCCAGTTCGAGGAATTTCGGCGAATACACGGAGCCGACCGCCGCGATCGGCAGCGTGACGCCCGACGTGCGCGCCTGCCGCACGATCTGCGCGCCGTCCGCGTAGTACGAGATCAGCACGATCGAATCGGGCTTCGACGCGCCGATCCGCACGAGCGTCGAGCGGAAATCCTTCTCCGCCGGCTGATAGCCTTCGGCCGCGACGACCTGCGCGCCGAGCCCGGCCACCGCCTTCGCGAAGATGTCCTTGCTGGTGCGGCCCCAGTCGGTGTTCAGGTACAGCACCGCGATCCGCTTGAAGCCGAGTTCCTTCACCGCGTAGCGCGCGAGCAGCGGCTGCTCTTCGGCCTGGCTCAGCGCGGTGCTCCACAGATAGTCACCGCCCTTCGTGAAATCGGGATGCGAATTCGTGAAGCCGAATTGCACCAGTTGACCGCGCTGATAGATCGGCGACGCGGCCATCGACGTCGCGCTCGAGAAGTCGCCAAGCTCGATCGCGATGCGCGGATCGGCGACGAACTTCTGCGCGATCGCGACTGCCTGGCGCGGATCGCTGCGGCTGTCCTGGAAGTCGATCGCGAGCGGCCGGCCGTGTATGCCGCCGCTGCCGTTGATCTCATCGAGCGCGAGATCGAAGCCGCGCTTCCATTGCTCGCCGTATTGCGCGTCCTGGCCCGTGAGCGGTCCGCTCACGCCGACCACCACCGGCTCGCCCGACACGCCGGCCGCGAGCGCGCCGCCCGTCGACAAGCCCCATGCGGCAGCGAGCGCCGCCACCATGCCCAGCACGCGCCGCCATGCGCCGCGTACGTCGTTCCCCGAAACGTTCATGCCGCCCCCACCTTCAGTCAGTCGAAAAGAGTGAGGGCATGTAACCATCCGGTTCAGGGCGATCCAACGAAGTTTTGCGCATATCGATATCGCGTGCCGCGCGAAGCGGATCGCGCTCGCGAACGGTCATCCGTTCGACCCGCTTGGCACGCGCCATCGACACACATCGCATCGCGTTGATTCGATTGGTGTTTCCTTCGCGTCGCCGCGCGCAACCGGTGCGCAGGCTTGTGCAACCGCACGCCGCAGCAATCGCACGCTTCGCAGTTTTCGCGCTGTCGATAGCAAAAATCATTATATGAATCACGCATGCTCGCACTTCTACAATGCGCAAATCGCATCATCGGAACGCGTCATGGAGCTGCATCAACTCGAAGCCTTTTCCGCGGTCATGTCGGCCGGCAGCGTGACCGGCGCAGGCGAGCTGCTCGGCCGCTCGCAGCCTGCCGTCACGCGGCAGATCCAGGAGCTCGAAGCCGATCTCGGTTACGCGCTGTTCGACCGGCACGGCCCGCGCGTCACGCCGACGCGGCGCGCGTTCCTGCTGTACGAGGAAGTCGAACGCTCGCTGGTCGGCCTGCGCGCGATCGAGGCACGCGCACGCGCGCTCGGCGATGAAACGGCCGAACCCGTACGCATCGCGGCCACGCCGTCGCTCGCGGCCACGCTCGTACCCGCCGCGCTTGCCGCACTGCCCGACGACGCACATGCGCCGAACTATCAATTGCGTAGCGAATCGGCCGAGCATGTCGTGCACGAAGTGCTGGCCGGCACGGCCGACGTCGGCGTCGTCACGCTGCCGATGGCGCATGCCGGGCTCGACGTGCACTGGATCGCGCAGACGCCGTGCGTCGCCGTGCTGCCCGCCGGCGATCCGCTCGCGGCGAAGCCGCGCATCGCGCTGCGCGATCTCGCGCGCCGCCGCATCGTGACGGTCGCGAACCGGCACCGGCTGCGCCAGCGGATCGACGCGGCGTTCGCGGCCGCGCGCGTCGATGCACGCGTGTTCATCGAAACCAATGCGTCGCTGAATGCGGTGATGGCCGCGCGTGCGGGTATCGGGATCGGTATCGTCGATCCGGCGACGGGCGTCGCGCTGCCGGTGGACGGCGTCGTCGCGCGGCCGCTCGACGTCGACATCCCGTTCGCGTTCGGCGTCGCGACGCCGGCCGGCAAGCCGCGCACGGCAGCCGTCGATGCGCTGCTCGACGCGCTGCATCGCACGACACGCACGCTGCTCGACGACGTGATCTTTCACGACGCAGCCGCGCATGACGCGCTGCTGCGCGGCGACCGGCTACGCAGCGAGCGGGCGACACGCCCACCTCGCACGACACGTGCGCGCCGCACGCGCCCGGAGGCCGCATGACGACACAGCTCGACGCACTCGAAGCACGGCTCGCGCAGGATCTGCGCTGGCTCGACCTGCCCGCGCCGTCGTGGGTGCCGCCGCGCGAAGCGGACGGCGCGCGCGTGCTCGACGTCGCGATCGTCGGCGGCGGCATGGCGGGGCTCGCGGCGTCCGCCGAACTGCGCCTGCTCGGCATCGACAACCAGTGCGTGATCGACCGCGCGCCGGCCGGCTACGAAGGGCCGTGGGTCACGTTCGCGCGGATGGACACGCTGCGCTCGCCGAAGCAGCTCGCGGGCCCCGCGCTCGGCCTGCCCGCGCTGACGTTCCGCGCCTGGTTCGAAGCGCAGTACGGCCGCGACGCATGGGAGGCGCTCTACAAGATTCCGCGTACGCAATGGATGGACTATCTGCGCTGGTACCGGCGCGTGCTCGACCTGCAGGTGCGCAACGACACCACGCTCGTCGCGCTGCGCCCGCGCGACGACGGGCTGCTCGCACTCGACGTGCGCGGCAACGGCGAAGCGCAGACGCTGCTCGCGCGACACGTCGTGCTCGCGACCGGCCGTGACGGGCTCGGCGGCCCCTATGTGCCGCCCGTCGCGCACCGTGTGCCACGCGCGCGCTGGGCCCATTCGTCGGAGCCGATCGACTTCGCGGCGCTCGCGGGCAGGCGTGTGGGCGTAGTCGGCGCGGGCGCGTCCGCGTTCGACAACGCGGGCACCGCGCTCGAAGCCGGCGCCGCGCGCGTCGACCTGTTCTTCCGCCGCGCGGACATTCCGCGCATCAACAAGCTGACCGGCATCGGCAGCCCGGGGCTCGTGCACGGCTATGCCGATCTCGACGACGCGACCAAGTGGCGCTTCATGCACTACGCGTTGACGTCGCAGACGCCGCCGCCCCGCGACAGCGTGCTGCGCGTGTCGCGCTACGAGCATGCGCGCTTTCATGCGGGCAGCCCGATCGAGACGCTTGCCAACCACGCGGACGGCCTCGACGTCACGACGCCGCGCGGGCGCTACACCGTCGACTTCCTGATCTTCGCGACGGGCTTTCATTCGGACTGGACGACGCGCGAGGAATTTACGTCGTTCGGTTCGCAGGTGCGACGCTGGAAGGATCGCTATCGCCCGGAACCCGGCTTGTGGCTCGACGAACTCGCGGAGTCACCCGATCTCGGCCCCGCGTTCTCGTTCCAGGAGCGCGAGCGCGGTGCGTGCCCGGCCGTCACGCGAATCCATTGCTTCAACCATGCGGCGAGCCTGAGCCACGGCAAGCTGTCCGGCGACATCCCTGCCATCAGCGCGGGCGCGAAGCGGCTGGCGCGCGGTATCGCAAGCCGGCTGTTCGATGCCGACCGCGATCGCCACTACGACGCGCTTGTCACGTATGCGAATGCGGAGCTGCAAGGCGACGAATGGCACGACGCCGATGCGTGAGCCCGCGTCCATCGATCACACAGATGAAGAAAGGAAACCGAAACGATGACTGATTCCGTCACGCCGGCCGTTGAGCCGGATACGATCGACGCGGTGGCCGGCCTGCGCGACGGCGACGCCGTCGCCGCGCTGCGCGGCGCACGCCACAAGGTGCTGCTGCACACGCAGCTGAGCGAGGCCGCGCTGTTCGACCCTGCATTGCGCGATCTTTCGCTGGTCGAGCGGCTGCATGCGGCACGCTATGTCGCGCGGAAATCGAATGCGCACGCGCTGGCCGACATCTATCGCGCCCGCCTGCTCGACGCAGGCGGCACGATCGACGACATGGAACAGGCCGATGCCGACACGTTCGACGCGCTGCCTCACCGTCTCGGCGCAATCCTCGCGCATTCGAAGCGCCTGACGCTCGCCCCTGTCGACGCACGCGCCTCCGATCTCGACACACTGAAGTCGGCCGGCCTCACGACACCCGCGATCGTCGCGCTGTCGCAGCTCGTGGCGTTCGTCGCGTATCAGTTGCGCGTCGCCCTTGCCGCGCAGGCACTTCAGGCGCGTGCCGCCAAGGAGGCTGCATGACGACGACCGCTCATGGCTTCACGTCCGACACGCTCGGCTGGCGCGCGTGGCTCGACACGGTATCGCTCGATGCCGCGACGCCCGATCAGCTGGCGGTGCTCGAAGCAAGCCACCCGCAAGCGAAGACGTCCGACTATTACCTGCTGCTCGTCCACCTTCCCGAGATCCTGCGGCAACGCTCGGGCGTATTCAACGCAATCATGTACGGCTCCGGCGGGCTGTCGCGCGCGGAGCGCGAACTGGCCAGCACGGCCGTGTCGCGCGTGAACGGCTGCGTGTATTGCGCGTCGGTGCACGCGCAGCGCTTCGCGCAGCTCGCGAAACGCACCGATGCGATCGAGCAGGTATTCGACGATCCGGCGACAGCCGGTACGACGGCACGCGAACGCGCAATCATCCGCTATGCGATCGCGCTGACGGAGCGGCCCGACGCGATCGACGAAAGCGCCATTACCGCACTCGAAGCCGAAGGGCTGACACATGAAGAAATTCTCGACCTGTCGCACGCGGTCGCGATCTTCGCGTGGGCGAATCGGCTGATGCTGACGCTGGGCGAACCGGTGTTTCCGGAACCGGCGACCCGCGCCTGACCGCACGAAACGAAGCGTGACGCAGGCGCCGCCCGCGTCACGCCTTGTGCGTCGACAGCAAGATACTCGTCTCGGTATTCGCGATCCCGTCGATCAGCCGGATCGCACCGAGCACGCGATCGAAGTGCTCGAGCGAATCGGCATGCAGCTCGGCGACGAGATCCCAGCGGCCGTTGGTGCTGTGGATCGACGCGACGTTCGGATGCCCGCGCAGCACCTTCACCACTTCCGCGCCGCGATTGCCCTGCACGGCGATCGACATCAGCGCGCGGATCCGGTGGCGTTCCGCCGCCGGCTTGAGCCGCACCGTATAGCCAACGATCACGCCGTTTTTCTCCAGCCGCGTCAGCCGGTTCTGCACGGTCGCGCGCGCGACGCGCAATGCCTTCGCCAGCGCAACGACGGGCAGTCGCGCGTTGTCGCGCAGCAGTGCGATGAGTTGCCGGTCGACGTCGTCGAGCGTGATCATGAACGGGCCTTCCTGTTGAGCGTGAGCCGGCCGCCAGCGTGCCGGAGACTGCGCATTCCGACCAGCACAAACCGAACAAACTGCCGGAATCGGCTGGCGATTTGCCAAGTCTATCGATAAATCTGCCACTTTTGCCGTCTTTTTGTTGGCTCGACTCACGGAAATAATGACTCCATCGACCGGCAGAACACGCCGCGCCGCGCTTTTCAGGAAGCCCGAGGCCCGCGCCGAAGCACCGCCCGGTCGACCAGAACGCCAGGACACCCGTACCGGCACTGAATATGGAGACAGACCGATGACCCGCTTCCTCGACGTTCCCGCCACCGCCCGCCTGATCGCCAAAACCGGCGTCACGACGTTCCTGCGCGAACTCGTCGACACGCTGCGCGCCGATTACCTGCACTGGGCCGACTTCGACAAGTCGCCGCGCGTTGCGTGCCATTCGCGCGACGGCGTGATCGAGCTGATGCCCGTCGCGAACGCATCGCTGTTCGCGTTCAAGTACGTGAACGGCCACCCCGTCAACGCGGCGCGCGGCATGCACACGGTGATGGCGTTCGGCGCGCTCGCCGAAGTCGATACCGGCTACCCGCTGCTGCTCGCCGAACTCACGCTCACCACCGCACTGCGCACGGCCGCCACGTCGGTGCTCGCCGCGCAGCTGCTCGCACGGGCCGATTCGCGCAAGATGGCGCTGATCGGCAACGGCGCGCAGAGCGAATTCCAGGCGATCGCGTTCCACACGCTGCTCGGCATCGACGAGATCCGCGTGTTCGACGTCGATCCGCTCGCGACCGACAAGCTCGTGCAGAACCTCGCGGCCTATCCCGGGTTGCGCGTCGTGCGCGCCGCATCGACCGCCGACGCCGTGCGCGGCGCCGACATCGTGACGACCGTCACCGCCGACAAGGCGTACGCGACGATCGTCACGGCCGACATGATCGAACCCGGCATGCACCTGAACGCCGTCGGCGGCGATTGCCCCGGCAAGACCGAACTTGAAGCAGGCGTGCTGCATGCGGGCCGCGTGTTCGTCGAATTCGAGCCGCAGTCGCGCATCGAAGGCGAGATCCAGCAGATGCCGGCCGACTTCCCCGTCACCGAGCTGTGGCGCGTGCTGCAAGGCGAGACGACTGGCCGCGAACGCGCGGACGAAGTCACCGTGTTCGATTCGGTCGGCTTCGCGCTCGAGGACTACTCGGCGCTGCGCTACCTGTATGCGCTCGCGCAGCAGCACAACGCGGGCGTCGAGATCGCGCTGATTCCGCCGGCCGTCGATCCGAAGAACCTGTTCGCGCTGATCGACGACCCGGCTGCGATCGCGCAGGGTCACGCGACGTTCGTGACCGAAGCCGTCGCCGCGTTCGCACGCTGACCGTCATCCGCGGGCGGCCCGTGCGCCGCCCGCTTTCCTGCCCTTCGTTCCTGCCTTCCATGAATCTCGTATCGATCCAGGCGCCGGCCGCCGTCGTGATGATCCGGCCGCACCGCTTCCTGCCGAACCCGCAGACCGCGGCCGACAATGCGTTCCAGCGCACGGCCGGTGGCGGCTCGGGCGACACGCCCTCGGTATCCGAGGCCGCGCGCGACGAAGTCACGGCCGCCGCGCAGACGCTCGCCGATGCGGGCGTTCGCGTGCATGTATTCGACGATCACGGCGAGCGCGACACGCCCGACTCCGTGTTCCCGAACAACTGGTTCTCGACGCATCCGGGCGGCCATGTCGCGCTGTTTCCGATGTATAGCGCGAACCGCCGCCGCGAGCGGCGCGCGGACGTGATCGAGATGCTGAAGGCCGAATATCGCGTTCAGGACGTGATCGACTACTCGGGCCTCGAATATGACGACGTGTTCCTCGAAGGCACCGGCGCGATGGTGCTCGACCATGTTGCACGGATCGCTTACACCGCGCGTTCACGCCGCGCCGATCCGGTCGCACTCGAACGCTTCTGCACGAACTTCAATTTCGAGCCGATCTGCTTCGATACCGCCGATGCGAGCGGGCGGCCGATCTATCACACGAACGTGATGATGAGCGTCGCGACCGAGTTCGCGATGGTCGGCCTCGACCTGATCGCCGACAGCCGGCGCCGCGGCGAGATCGCTCAACGCCTGACCGAAACGGGGCGCGCGGTGATCGCGCTCGATCAATCGCAAATCGAAAATTTCGCAGGGAATACGCTGGAATTGTCGGGCAAGGACGGGCGTGTGCTTGCGCTGTCGCGACGTGCGTTCGATTGCCTCACACGGGACCAGCGCGCGGTGATCGAGCGCTCCGCGCGGCTGCTGCCGCTCGACGTGCCGACGATCGAACTGGCCGGCGGGTCGGTGCGCTGCATGCTCGCGGGGATTCATCTCGCGCGGCGAACCACTGCGCCGGACTCGGTCGCCGTGGAGTCGGCCGCACTGTTGCATGAAGCGATGCCGCAAGTCTGACCGCCGCACGATCGTGCAAACGAAAACGGCTGCCGATGCAACGGCAGCCGTTTTTTTTGAGGTCGTCGAACCCGTGAGCGTCGACAGCATCGCGGCATGCTCAGGTATCCGGACGATACCGTCACATCCCGCACCCCTCACCCCGCCAGCAGCTTCAACCCGGCCGGCAGCGTCTCGCCGAACACGCGCACCGTGTCGGCTTCGTCGAACGCGATCGCCTCGCGCACCATGTCGATCCAGGCCGACGATGCATTCGCGGCCGACAGGCGCTTGATTACGGCTTCGCGCGTATCGTCCGGCAAATCGCGTGAACGGTCGCCCGTCATCCGCGCAATCTGCGCAGCCGCGAACGCAGCCGGTTCGACCTGCTTCCAGTCGAGCGCGAACAACGCATCGAGCCAGCCATTGACGACTTCCGCCGGCACGACACTGTGCGCGCTGCCATAGAACGGCCGGCGCGCCCCGATACGCCCGAGTGCCCATGCGCACAGCGCGCGCTCGGCCGGCTTCTGCAATTGCACGATCAGGCGCTCGGCCAGTTCGACCTTGCGCTCGACGGGCAGCCGTTCGAGCGACGCGGACAGCCGCGTCATGTCGGCCGGGCCGACCTTGCCCGGATCGAACGGCAGCTTGCGCCGCTTGTCGTCGGACGGTTCGAGGAACGCGATCGCGTCACGCACCTGCGTCTGCGCATCGTCGTCGAGGCCGCCGGCCACGCGCCGCCACAGCGTCCACCACTCGGACCACACCTGGCCGTCGGTCACGTATTGAATGCCATCGTCGAACAACGGCCACAGCTGCTCGATGCGCCATGCATCGAGCGGATGACCGAAGCCCGGACGCAGGCAATAGCCCGCGAGATTCAGCCACGCGCGCTCGTGATCGGCCGAACGGCGACGACGACGTGCGCGTGCGAGCAGCGCATCGAACAGTTCGCGCGCGAGCGCGACGTCCCAATCCTCACGCGCGCCGAGCACCTGTTCAAGTTGCGCGCGCAACCGGCGCGTGTCTTTCGGCGTGACATCGGCGGCCTTGCTGCCGAACGAGCGCTCGATCAGCTCGATCGCCTGGTCGAGCCGCGGATGCCGCGCGGGCCCCGCATCGTCGCCGTGAACGGGGGCATCGCCGCGCAGCTGGAATTCGAGCCGCCAACGGCGCGCCGCGTCGTCGGTCGCGATGCAGTGCATTTCGAGCGTGCCGACTTCGGTCAACGACGCGGTGAGCTTCACCGGCGTTTCGCGCGTGTCGCTGCCCGCCTTCGCATCGACGACCGTCGCGATCGGCGGCAGCCGCACGAAATCGCCGCCGTCGAGATCGACGAGATCGCCCGGTTGATACTGGGTCTCGGCCACCGTCGACACGAGGTGGAAACGCACGGGCTGTCCGAGCTGCAGCGCGAACGTGCGATCGTCGAGCCGGATCTCGCGGCCCTCTTCCGCACCACGCGGCAGCAGGCAGACGCCGCGCGCGGCGGCATCGGCCGCGCCGTCGTCGAGCACGAGGAAATAACTGCGCGCCGACCCGCCACCAATGCGCGGCGCATGCCCGGCGCGCGCCAGCCCGTATGCGACCGCCCCGCGCGCGACGGCTACGTCCGGATGCGCGTTGTGCAGCACGTCGAGCGGCGCGCCGCGCCACGCGCCGAGCGTCTGCGCGAGACGGCCGGCAAGCGCTCCCGCACGGAACACGCCGCCGTTGAGCAGCAGCGTGTCGGGCAGCGGGCCTTCCGCATGACGATTCAGGAATGCGGCGACGTGGCGCGTGACGGCCGCGTCGCTCGCATACGGCAAGCCGAATTCGACGATCGCGGCACGCGCACGGCGCGGCAGCTCGCCCGCTTCGACCTGCGGAAAGAAACCGTCGACGACGATCCGTTCGACTTCCTCGCGCGTCAGCTCGGCCGAGCGCGCGCCGCCCACGAGCTTGCTGCCCGCGCCGAGCAGCGTGACGGTGACGGACGCGGGCGCATCGCCGCCGAGCAGCCGCTCCTTCGCCGCGCGGCAACGCTCGACGAGCTGCGACAGGCTCGCGGCCGACAGCCGCGTGCCGGGCTCGGTCAGCCGCGTCTCGACCAGGCGTGCGAGCGCGAGGTCCATGTTGTCGCCGCCGAGCATCAGGTGATTGCCGACGCCGACACGTGTGAAGGCCGGCTCGCCGTCGTCGCCCGGCGCGACATCGACGAGCGTGAGGTCGGTCGTGCCGCCGCCGACGTCGCAGATCAGCACGCGCCGCGTCGTGGCAAACGTATCGCGCAGCGTGTCGCGCTGGCCGTACAGCCAGTCGTAGAACGCAGCCTGCGGCTCTTCCAGCAGCCGCAGCGCGGGCAGCTTCGCGCGCCGTGCGGCCTCGACCGTCAATGCGCGCGCGCCGTCGTCGAACGACGCGGGCACCGTCAGGATCACGTCCTGCTTCGCGAGCGGCGCATCGGGAAAGCGCGCATCCCACGCGTCGCGCACATGCGCGAGATAGCTCGCGCTCGCGTCGACCGGCGACACCTTGTCGACGCCGTCGGCCGCGCCCCACGGCAGGATTGCCGCGAGCCGGTCGACCGCTGCATGCGACAGCCAGCTCTTGGCGCTCGACACGAGCCGGCCCGGCACCTGCGCGCCGAGCGTGCGCGCGTAGCGGCCGATCACGGCCGGCAGCGCGTCACCAGTGCCGCTGTCACGAACGATTGACCGGCCGTCACGGCCGCCGCCCGAACGGGCGGCCGCGTCGCGCGCGCCGGCCGCTTGCCACGGCAGCCGCAGCGCGTCCGGCGGCAGTTCGCCGGCCGCCGGGTGATAGCGCACCGACGGCAGCAACGGCTGCGCGGCCACCGCGCCGGGGCCGACCAGCTGCTCGACGTCGAATACGCGGATCGCGTCGGAACCGGCCTCGACGTACGCGACGACCGTATTGCTCGTGCCGAGGTCGATGCCGACCGTATAACGCTTCATCGCGCTCAGGCGGCGCCGCGCACGTCGAACTCGACCTTCCAGCGCTCGTTCGTGCCGCTCGGGATCGCCTCGAGTTCGAGCGTGCCGGCTTCGGTCACGCGCGCATGCAGCTTCACCGGCACGACTTCGCCGACGGTGCGCCCTTCGGCGGGCAGCGTCGCCTGGATTTCTTCAAGCTCCTGCAGCTCTTCCGCCGACCAGTAGTCGAGCAGCGTGCCGACCTGGTCCTGGCGGCGCACCGACGAACCGAAGAAGCGGAACTGCACCGGTTCGCCGACGACGAGGCCGAATTCCTGCGGCGGGAGCGCCGCGTCCGAGCCTTCCTCCATCCCGAACGGCGCGACGCACAGCGCCTGCACCGGCGGTTCGAGCCCCGGCACCGCGGGCATCGCCGATTCGATCGCGACGTAGTACGCACGCGCCGTGCCGCCGCGAATGCGCACGCCACGGCCGCGCTTCACGTAGCCGTAATACGCCGCGCCGCGCGCGACCGCGAGGTCGAGATCGGCGCCTTCGAGCAGGCGGGCGGGCGGCGCGCCTTCGGCCGCGAGCCAGCTGTTGAGCGTGTCGAGCACGCGCTGCGTGAGCAGCGTCGACTTGAACACGCCGCCGTTGAACAGCACGGCAGTCGGATGCAGGAACGTCGCACCCTGCGGCAGCGTGCGCTGCACGCCTTCGAGTGCGTCGAGCGCCGCGACCTGACGGCCGAGGAACGCCGCGAGATGGCGCGTGATGCCCGCGTCCTGCGCATACGGCAGGCCGAGCTGCGTCAGGCCGACCCGTGCGCGGCTCACCGGGCGCGCAGCCGCATCGACCTGCGGGAAGAAGCCTTCGAGGATCGTCTGCGTGAGTTCGGCGCGCGTGAGTTCCGTGCGGATCGAGCCGCCGATCAGCTTCGAGCCGCGGCTCGGCACGACGAGCGGCACCGCGTCGGTCGTCGGGTCGGACAGCAACGTTTCCTTCGCGGAGCGGCACGCGTAGGTCAGCGCGCGCAGTTGCCACGGATCGGCCTGCGTGCCCTGCTGCGCGAGCTTGCGCGCAACCACGTGCGCGAGCGCGAGGTCCATGTTGTCGCCGCCGAGCAGGATGTGCTCGCCGACCGCCACGCGATGCAGTTCGAGATTGCCTTCGCGCTCCACCACCGCGATCAGCGACAGGTCGGTCGTGCCGCCGCCGACGTCGACGCACAGGATCAGGTCGCCGACCTGCACCTGCTTGCGCCAGCCGCCCTGGCTCTTCTGGATCCAGCTGTACAGCGCGGCCTGCGGCTCCTCGAGCAGCGTCATCCGCGAATAGCCGGCGGCACGGGCGGCCTCGGCCGTCAGTTCGCGCGCGGCCGGGTCGAACGACGCGGGAATCGTGACCGTCACGTCCTGATCGGCGAACGGCGCGTCGGGATGCGCATGGTCCCACGCTTCGCGCAGGTGCGTCAGGTAGCGGATCGAGCTTTCCAGCGGCGACACGCGCGACACTTCGGGCGGCGCATCGCTCGGCAGGATCGCCGCGCGGCGGTCGACGCCCGGGTGGCACAGCCAGCTCTTCGCGCTCGATACGAGGCGGATCGGCGTGCCGGCGCCGCGCGTGCGCGCCATCTCGCCGACCGCGAAGGCGCGCGAGGCCGTCCACGGCAGCGTCAGGTCGCCCTGCGTCAGTTCGCTTTCATGCGGCAGGTAGAGAAACGACGGCAGCAGGTCGCGCGATTCCAGCGCGCCAGGCGCGGTCAGCTGCGCGATCGGCAGCACCTGCTGCGTGATCTTTTCGCCGTCGCTTGCGCTGCTGTCGACATACGACAGCGCACAGTGGGTCGTACCGAGGTCGATACCGATCGAATAGCGCGGATCGCTCACAGTTCCACCTCCGCCGGTGCGACCACCGAGGCGTCGTGGCTGCCCGTCAGCTTCGGCAGGCGCACGTCGGCCACGCGCCAGCCGCGATGGCTGACCGTGCCCGTGAACGGCGCGGAGCCGACCACGTTGCCCGTCACGCGCACGGCCGTCGCGTCGAAGCCGGCCGGCAGCGTCACGCGGCTGCCTTCCGCCTCGTCGCGCACCGGCACGATCGTGAAATGTTCGCGCAGCGTGGCGCGGCAGCCGTCGTGCACGAGGCGTGCGGCGGCGCCGATCTCGGCGTCCGCGTAGCCGGCGATGTCTTCCTCGACGAAATCGATGAAGCGCGCATCGCGCTGCAGCAGGCCGAGCAGTTGCAGCGCGGCCTGCGGGCTCGCTTCGCGCAGCTCGGGCGCCGGCGCCTTCACGGGTGCGGGCGCCGGTGCAACGGGCGCGGCGGCCGGGGCCGCGGTCGGCACGACCGGGGCCGGGGCGCCATCGCGCACGCGCAGCACGCCGGCCGCGAACTCGCGGTTGCCGAGCACGGAGAAAAACGTGCCGACGGCCAGCGACAGCCGGCCGAAGAAGGACAGGTTGGATTCGGGCATGGGGTCTGGACTCCTGTGGGCTCGCGACATGGCGAGCGATCTTGCCTGGGCGCCCGGCGGCAGCGTGCGGATTGCGCACTGGCGCCGCCCGGCGCGTGATTCGGTCGCGCCCTCGCGGGTGCGGAAAACCCGTATTTTGCCCTGTGGCGGGCGAACCGGGCAGAAGTTGGGGGACAGAACATCGCGGCGCGACGGTTTTGGCCGCGCCGGATCGTGACGGATTGCGCGTCAGGCGCGACCGATTGCGATGCTGCGGCGCGTCAGCGCGTGTAGCCGCGCAGCACTGCTTTCGCTTCGAAATCGCGCGACAGCATACCGAGCGTGACTTCGCCGAAGCGCGCCAGCAGCGACGCTTCGGCATCCTTCAGGGTCGCCGACAGATGCGCGTTGACCGCCTGTTCGACCAGGCATTCGGGCTCGTCCTCGGGCACCAGGTCGGAGAACAGCGGCGGCTCGCCCACTGCGCGATAGACGTCGAGCAGCGTGATGTCGTCGAGTGCGACGCTCAGCACCCAGCCGCCGCCATGACCTTTCTCCGACTGCACGTAGCCGCAATCGCGCAAGCCGCCGAGCAGGCGCCGCACGACGACCGGATTCGTGGCCAGCATCGTCGCGATCGTCTCCGACGTCAGCGGGCCGTCGGCCTGGTCCATGTGGATCAGCGCATGCAGCATGCGCGACAAACGGCTGTCGGTTCTCACGGACGGGATTCCCCTTTCTCGAAACTTCTGAAGTTGCATGAATGATACCACCGCCCTATCATGCAACTTCTCGTGTTTCATGAGTTGGCCGCCAGCGGAGCACGTGTGTCATTCACGCAGGTTCGGAAAGGAGTTGATGCATGGATACCCATCATGAAGTGATCGTGGTCGGCGGCAGCTTTGCAGGACTGTCGGCCGCGATGCAGCTCGCACGCGCACGCCGACGCGTGCTCGTGATCGACGCGGGCCGGCCGCGCAACCGGTTTGCCGGGCACGCGCACGGCTTTTTCGGGCAGGACGGCAAGCCGCCCGCGCAGATCGTCGCGGAAGCTTCCGCGCAGCTCGCCGCGTATCCGACGGTGCGGCGGATCGAAGGCGAGGTACGCACGGCCGGGCGCGATGCCGACGGGCGCTTTCACGTGACGCTCGCCGACGGCAGCCGCGCGAGCGCCGACCGGCTGATTCTCGCAACCGGCATCCGCGACGAACTGCCCGCGCTGCCGGGGCTCGCCGAACGCTGGGGCATCAGCGTGCTGCATTGTCCGTATTGCCATGGATACGAGGTGAGCGGCCAGCGGCTCGGCGTGCTCGCCACGCATCCGCTTTCCGTGCATCAGGCGATCCTGATTCCCGACTGGGGCCCGACGACGTGGTTCACGCAGGGGGTGGTCGACGCGAACGAGGAGGAAGCCGCGTTGCTCGCCGCGCGCGGCGTGCGCATCGAGCGCTCGCCCGTCGTCGGGATCCTCGGCGATGCGCCGCGGATCGACGCGCTGCGGCTCGCCGACGGGCAGGTCGTGCCGATCGACGCCTTGTTCATCGGCGCGCGCACCGGCATGGCGAGCGACCTCGCGCAGCAGCTCGGCTGCGCGTTCGACGAAGGGCCGCTCGGCAATGCGATTCGCGTCGATACGTGGAAGCAGACGAGCGTCGCCGGCGTGTATGCGGCCGGCGACGCGTCGAGCCTGATGACCAACGCGACGTTCGCGTCGGCGTCGGGCGTTGCGGCCGGCGTCGGTGTGCACCGGTCGCTGATTTTCGGGCCGCACGCGTAAGCGCAAGGCGGCGTGCAGCCGGATGTCACGCGACGCGCGGCGCGGCGTCCACGGCCGGTTGCTCGCCGACTTCCGTGCTGCACTCTTCCAGCGACATCCGCCGCGTCTCGCGTCCGTTCAGCCACCACAGGCCGGCCGCGAGCGGCCCCGGCAACGCGAGCACCAGCAGCACGACCAGCGCGGCCGACGGAGAGCCGGACATCGCATAGACGTTGGTCAGCATCAGCGGCGCAATCACCGCGCCGAGCCGGCCGATCGCGACCGATACGCCGAGCCCCGTCGCGCGAATCCGCGTCGGCAGGATCTCCGACGACACGACATAGCCCGAGATGTACGCCCACGTGACGCCGAACTGGATCAGGCAGTAGCCGAGCACCATGCCGGGCAGCGCGTGCATCGCGTAGATGAACACGATCGCCGCGACGGTGAACGTGTAGCTGACGAACAGCGACGCGCGCCGCCCCCACGCCTCGACGAGCACCGCCGCGACGATGCCGCCCGCGAGCGCCGCGGCGTTGCCGATCATGTAGTAGAGCGGCATATCGGTCGACGGCACCTTCATGTAAGGCAGGATCACGAGCGCCATCAGCGACAGCACGCCGTACACGACGGCCGCCTGCGAGAAGTTCAGCGCCCCGGCCAGCGCGCAGCGCGCGCGATACGCGCCGAACAGCTCGCCGACGTTGCGCCAGAACGCAGGCGCCTGATGCGCGAAACGGGTCGGCACGTAGCGTTTCGACAATTGCGCACGATCGGCCGGTGCGTGTGAATCGCGCGCCGCGCTCGCGACGATCTGCTCGACGATCGCATCGGCCTCCGCCACGCGCCCCTGCTGGATCAGCCAGCGCGGCGATTCCGGAATCACGCGGCGAATCCAGAAGAACACCAGCGCCATCGTCGTGCCGAGGCCGAAGCCCACACGCCACGCCCACTCGGCCGGCAGCTGGTTCAGCACCAGATACGACACCGCCGCCGACAGCAGCGCGCCGACCGGAAAGCCCGACAGGATCAGCGCGTCGGTGCGGCCGCGATGGCGCTTCGGGATGAACTCGCCCATCGTCGCGGTCACCGCCGAATATTCGCCGCCGACGGCCAGCGCCGTCATCGCGCGGAAGAACAGGAACGACGCGTAGTTCCACGACAGCACGGTCGCGACGCTGAAGAACGCGTACCAGAGCAGCGTCGCGAGAAACAGGCGCTTGCGGCCATAGCGATCGGCCAGATAGCCGAACGCGATCGCGCCGACCAGCATCCCGAACACCCAGATGCTGACCGCGAGCGAGCCTTGCGCGGCGCTCAGGTGCCAGTGCGACTTGAGCACGCCGAACACGCTGCCGATGATGTTGGTTTCGAACGAATCGAGCGCCCAGCCGACGCCGAGCGCGACCAGCATCAGCGTGTGGAAGCGTGTCCACGGCAGGTTGTCCAGACGCGCGAGCGCGTCCGTTTCGATCGGGTGAGACGGTTTCATGATGGAAGGTTCCTCGTCAGTGAAGCGCCAGCCCGGGTTGTGCCGGGCTGAAGTCGAGATGCGGAAAACGCGCGCGCGTGCCGATGAAGTTGCGGCCGCGCGCGCCGTCGAATGCGTGGTCCACGATCCGCGCCCATTCGTGCGCGCCGATCCCGTAGGCGGCCGGGTGGCTCGCGACGCCGAGCGCGCCGAGCAGCGCGTCGAGCTGTGCCGGCGCCGACGCCGTGTCGCCGAAGATCTCGCGCAGCGCGGCGTCGCATGCGTCGTCGACACCGAGCGCCGCCTGCATCACGGCCGGCAGGCAGAACGAGCACGCGATCCCGTGCGCGACGCCGCGCGTCAGCGTGATCGCGTACGAGATGTTGTGCGCGAGCGCCGTATGCGTGTTCGAAAACGCCAGCCCCGCACGCAGCGCGCCGAGCGCCATGTCGCTGCGCGCGCCGAGATCGTCGGGACGTGCGCTCACGCGGCCGAGGCCGTCGATCAGTTCGCGCGCTGCCTGCACGGCCAGGCCGCGCGTCACGGGGTTCGCATGGACGTTCCAGATGCTTTCGAGCGCGTGCGACAACGCGTCGAGGCCGCTCGCGAGCGTCGGCTGCATCGGCAGGCCGACCATCAGGCGCGGATCGACGATCACCGTTTCCGGGTAGAGATCGGGCCGCGACAGCGACAGCTTGCGTGCGTTGTGCGGATCCCAGACGGTCGCCCAGTGCGTCACTTCGCTGCCGGTGCCGGCGGTGGTCGGAATCGCGACGATCGGCAGCGCGGGCCGCGCCGCCTGGCCGTCGCCTGCGTCGCCGGACAGGATGCGCAGCACGCGGTCGAAATCGCCGTGCTCGGCGGCGAGCACTTTCGCCGAATCGATCACCGAGCCGCCGCCGAGCGCGACCAGCACGCCGGGCTTGTCGCGCAGCGCGGCGAGCTGCCCACACGCGCGCCGCAGCATCGGCAGCGACGGGTTCGCCTCGACGCAGTCGATCCGCGCGAGCGCCGGCCCGAGCTGCGCTTCGACACGGTCGGCGAGCCGCGCGAACACCGCGTCGGGATACGTGACGATCGCGTAGCTGCGGCCGGCGAGTGCGTCGTTCAGATCGGCCAGCGCGTCGACGCCGAAGCGGATCCGGACAGGATTGTGGAAGCGCCAGTCGCTCATGCCGCCGCTCCCGCGCGACACGGCGCGCCATGCACGCGCACGGCCCGATAATCTGCATGACGAATCAAGTTGAAAGGCCAATCTGCTGCGGAATTCATGCTCGTCCCTGAGTGGAGTGGGGATGAGCAGCAGGTTAGGCATCCGCGATGACGCGTTCATGATCGAAAATCCCGGTCATTGACTATGAATCGATCGAATTTTTCGATCGATCGCCGCCGCGGGCCGGCACCGGAGGGCCGCCGTCACGCGTCGAGCGGCCGGCACCGCGCGACCGCATCGAAGAACGATGCGACCAGCCGGCTGTCGCGCCGCTCGCTCAGGCAGCACACGTGGATATGGGTTTCGACCGGATCGCCGTCGATGCGCAGCGGCCGCAGCCGCTCGTCGGGCACGTATTCGGCCTGCGACACGGTGCCGACGCCGAGCCCGCGCGCGACGGCTTCGCGCAGCGCCTCGCGGCTGCCGATGTCCATCGCAATGCGCGGCGTCAGGCCGGCCGCCTCCATCGCGTCTTCGAGCGCACGGCGCGTCGTCGAGCCCGGTTCGCGCATCAGCAGCGGCTCACCGGCCAGTTCGCGCAGCGTGATCGCATCGCGCGTCGCGAACGGATGCGTCGCGCGCACGAACGCGATCACCGGAAAGCTCGCATAGCGCTGCGTGAAGTAGCGCGCATCCTCGAACGCGCGCGCCACCACGCCGACGTCGCACACGTACTGGTCGAGATCGCGCAGCACGGTCTCCGAATTGCCGAGCGCGACCGACAGGTGCATGTGCGGATGAATCGCGTGATACGCCTCGATCATCTCGGTCACGTGGAACGGCCCGACCGAGCCGATCTTCAGCGAGCCGCGCTGCAATGCGCCGCTGTCGCGCAGCAGCGCGGCCGCATCGCTCTCGTCGCTGCAGATGCGGCGCGCGATCGGCAGGAATTCGAGCCCGACCGCCGACAGCTCGACGCGCCGGCCGCGCCGGTGGAACAGCTCGACGCCGTGTTCCTGTTCGAGCGTCTGAATTTGTGACGTGATCGTCGTCTGGCTGGTGGACAGCGCGCGGGCGGCCGCGGTGAAGCCGCCGTGCTGGACGACGGCGATGAAGCTGCGAAGCTGGGTGAGGGTCATGACGGACGGTCGATCGATCGGGAAATTCGTGCCGAATGCCGGACGGCATCGGGAAATTCAATGTATCGGCCGAATGTGACAAGCGCGTTCCTGCCACGTCGATGGCTTCACCGCATGAAGTGCGGTTTAATGCCCGATATCACCTGCATTAAGAGAGTTGAAATGCTCGATCTCGACGACCTGCGGCTCGTCCGCGCGATCGGCGCGTCGCGCTCGCTGGCCGCTGCCGCACGCCTGCTCGATCTCACGCCGCCCGCGGTCACGATTCGCCTGCAGCGGATGGAAGCGCGCCTGAACGCCCGGCTCGCGGTGCGGCAGCCGAAAGGGATTGCGCTGACGGACGAAGGGCAGCGGCTGTACCAGGAAGCCGTCGAGATTCTGGAGCGCGTGGAGGCGCTGCCGGTCAGCATCGCGGGCGACCACGGCGACGTGCAGGGCACGCTGCGCGTCGTCGCCCCGCTCGGCTTCGGGCGCAAGTACGTCGCGCCGATCGTGCGCGACGTGCAGCGTGCGCATCCGAAGCTCGAAATCTCGCTGCATCTGTCGGACAGCCCGTTGACCAGCGCACCGGGGGCCGACGTGGTCGTCCACGTCGGCAGCCTCAAGTCGTCGTCGTGGGTCGGCTATCCGCTCGCGCCCAACGAGCGCTTCCTGTGTGCGAGCCCGGCTTACGCGCGCCGCACCAAGGACCTGAACCATCCGTCCGATCTCGCGCGATACGACTGCCTGTGCCTGCGCGAGAACGACGAGGACATCCCGCGCTGGCGGTTCTCGCCCGATGGCGACGTCAAGGGCGAGTCGCGGCGGCCTGCCGTCATTCGCGTCACCGGCGCGCTGTCGTCGAACGACGGCACCGTCATCACCGAATGGGCGTTGGCCGGGCTCGGCATCGTCGAACGCTCCGAGTGGGACGTCGCCCCGCTGCTGGCGAGCGGCAAGCTCGTCCGGTTGTTGCCGGGCTGGCGCCTGCCGCCCGCGCCGGTGACGGCACTGTTGCCGTCTCGAACCGGCCGTTCCGCGCGGCAACGGGTGTTTCTCGACGCCGCACGGCAGTTTCTCGATCCGCCGCCGTGGCGCTCCAACGCATGAGTCGCGCCGTGGCCCGATCGATTCAACAGATTAAATGACGCTTAATGGCAAATTAGTCCCGCGTTAAACACGGTGCTTGCCAACCGCCCTACTGTGTCCACGTCGACAATCTCCCCATCGAACGCATCGTGGACATTCAATCCCTCAACACCCCGGCCGCCTTGATCGATGTCGGCCGCATGCGCGCCAACATCGACCGCATGCAGACGCATCTGGACGCGCTCGGCGTCACGTTCCGCCCGCACGTCAAGACCACCAAATGCCGGCATGTCGTCGACGCGCAGATCGCGGCCGGCGCGCAGGGCATCACGGTGTCGACGCTCAAGGAGGCCGAGCAATTCTTCGCGGGCGGCGTCCGCGACATCGTCTATGCGGTCGGCATGGTGCCCGCCAAGCTTGGCCACGCGCTTGCGTTGCGCCGGCAAGGCTGCGACCTGAAGATCGTCGCCGACAGTTTGCCGGCCGCCCATGCCATCGCCCGGTTCGGGCGCGAACATGGCGAGCGTTTCGACGTGTGGATCGAAGTCGACGTCGACGGCCACCGCTCCGGCATCCCGCCCGACGCCGGCCTGCTGATCGACGTCGGCCGCGCACTGGTCGACGGCGGGATGACGCTTGGCGGCGTGCTGGCCCATGCGGGCTCCAGCTACGAGTACGACACGCACGAAGCACTGGTCGCGATCGCCGAACAGGAGCGCAGCCGCACGGTGCGGGCCGCGGAGCGCCTGAGAGCCGCCGGGCTGCCCTGCCCGGTCGTGAGTATCGGCTCGACGCCCAGCGCGCTGTCGGCGCAACGCCTCGACGGCGTGACCGAGGTGCGCGCCGGCGTTTACGTGATGTTCGACCTCGTGATGCACAACATCGGCGTATGCGGACTGTCCGATATCGCGCTGTCGGTGCTGACGACCGTGATCGGACACCAGGAAGAGAAAGGCTGGGCGATCGTCGATGCGGGCTGGATGGCAATGAGCCGCGACCGCGGCACGCAGCGTCAGGCGCGCGATTTCGGCTACGGGCAGGTCTGTACCGAAGGCGGCGATGTGCTCGGCGACTACGTGATGAGCGCGGCCAATCAGGAGCACGGGATCGTGTCGCGCACGGGCACGCCGGACACGGGCATCGCGCAGCGGTTTCCGATCGGCACGCGCCTGCGCATCCTGCCGAATCACGCGTGCGCCACCGGCGCGCAGCACCCGGAATATCAAGCCCTCGACGAAGACGGCATCGCGCAGGCCTGGCCGCGCTTCTACGGATGGTAGGCAACACGCGTCATCGACACGTCTTGCACATACGTTGACTATTTGTCTAAATCTGGACACACTTTAAACCTTGCCGTTTCACCGTGCGCCGGAAAGGCGTATCCGACATGCCGACAGACGCCCGACTCCTCCTTCTCGACCGCGATGCCGTCGAACCCGCCCTTCAGGCCGAGCAGGTGATGGCGGCGGTCCGCGAAGCCTTCGTGCTGCACAGTCAGCGGGCCGGACGCGTGTTCCCGGTGGTGCGCGAGAAGCTGCACACCGGCGGCGTGTTCGGCATCAAGTCGGGGGACGTCGCGGGCCAGGACCTGCTTGGTTTCAAGGCGGCCGGGTTCTGGCCCGGCAACCGGCGCCTCGGCGGCGAGCCGCATCAGGCCACCGTCGCGCTGTTCGATCCGGCCACGGGCCGCCCGCTGTGCATCATGGACGGCAATGCGATCACCACGGCCCGGACCGGCGCCGCCGGCGGCCTCGGGCTGCAACAGCTGGCCCGCCGCGACAGCACGCGGATCTGCGTGTTCGGCACGGGCGTGCAGGCGCGCGTCCAGCTCGACTACGCGCTCCGGCTGCTGCCGCAACGGTGCACCGTGCAGTACGTGAACGTCAGCGGCGAGCCCGACCCGGTGTTCGAATCGGCCTTCCTGTCGCGATGCACGATCGGCGTGGCACGCGACCGGAACGACGCGGTAACTCACAGCGACGTGGTGATCACGGCAACGCCCGGTGGCGGCGCGCTGTTCGACGCGGATGCCGTGCAGCCGGGCACGCATCTGACCTGCGTGGGCGCCGATACGGCAGGCAAGCGCGAACTCCCGGCCGGCCTGCTGGAACGCGCGCGCATTTTCGTCGACGATCACGATCAGGCGCGCAGCATCGGCGAGTGCCAGTGGGCGCCGGATTTGCCGCGCACCGAAATCGGTGACATCCTCGCCGGTGCGGCATCGGTCGACCGTGCCGCGCACGAGATCACCGTCTTCGACATGACGGGGCTCGCGCTTCAGGACCTGACCGTCGCGCGCTTCCTGTATCGGCACGCCCTCGACAACGGCACCGGAACCGCCGTTCCGTGGCCGTGGTAAGCAACCCTCCTCGTTCAACCGCCATGCGTCTGACCAAAGTTTCCGCCCTCTCCTTCGATCTCGACGACACCCTGTGGCCGTTCGGGCCGTCGGTCATACGAGCCGAGGCGATGCTGCGCGCATGGTTGATCGAGCACGCTCCCAATACCGAGAGCGTGCTGCCCACGCAACAGGCGTTGAGCGAACTTCGTGAGGAATACGAACGGTTGCGCCCGGACCTCGCCGGCGATTTTCGTGCGATGAGAATCGGGTCGATCCGCATCGCACTGGAGCGCGCGAACGAAGATGTCTCGCTGACCGACCGGGCATACGACGTGTTCTACGCGGCACGGAACCGCGTCGAATTCTACGAAGACGCGTTGCCTGCGCTGGCGTGGTTGAGCGCCCGCTTTCCGTTGATTGCCGTGACCAACGGCAACGCGGATCTCCGGCTGACCGGCGGCGGCGAATTCTTCCGCACGACGCTCAGCGCGCGCGCATTCGGCTTCGCGAAGCCGGAACCCGAAATCTTCCATGCGGCGGCGGACGCACTCGACGTGCGTCCGGCCGAACTGCTGCACGTCGGCGACGACTTCCACCTCGATATCGTCGGCGCGTTGAACGCGGGGCTTCAGGCTGCGTGGGTGGTTCGCGATACGCATCCGGAAACGGAGCGAGCGCAGCAGCAGGCCGCCACGCCGCACCTTACGCTCAGCGACCTGTCGATGCTGTGTCGCGCGCTCGGCGGGCCCGACGACGTAGCGTGAGCGCAAGGGCCCGCGTGCGCCGCGTTCGCGACGCATGCTCCACCGCCATGAAATGCGGCCTGCCGCCGTTCACCGACTGCACAAACGGAGGGGCCGTCCAGGCCGATGCGGCCCATGACCGATCGCCGCGCGTTCACGCTGCCTTGCGTGCGTCCGCGATCCGCTGCGGCGCCTTCGGCCGCGCGTAAAGCCGTTCGAGATACGCGCGCAGCTGCGGGAACGGTTCGATCAGGTGGCATTCGCTCGCCCAGTCGATCAGGTAGGCCGTCACGCAATCGGCCACCGTCAGCGAATCGCCGACGATGAATTCGCGCCCTTCGAGATGCTTGTCGAGGATCGCGGCCATCGTCGCGAAATCCTCGCGCGCCAGTTCGATGTCGGCCGGCGAGCGCTTCTCCGGCGGATAGATGAACGAATGCCGCGTGATCCGCCACAGCGGCTGCTCGAGCTCCGTCACCGCGAACATGACCCAACGGTAGGCCTGCGCGCGCAACGCCGGATCGACGGGCAGCAGCGCCTTCTCCGGATACTTGTCCGCGAGATACAGCACGATCGCGGCCGACTCGGGAATCACGAGGTCGCCGTCCACCAGCACGGGCACCTTGCCAGCCGGATTGAGGCGCAGGAATTCGGGCCGCTTGTGCTCGCCCTGGAGCAGGTTGACCGACACGAATTCGAAATCCGCATCCAGTTCCTTCAGCCCCCACAGCGCGCGCTGCGAACGCGTGCCGGCAAATCCGTAAAGCTTCATCGCCAATCTCCATCCAGAATGTCGTGAAAAGTCCGCACGCGGGCCACGGCGCATCGACGCGACGCGCGGCACCACGGGTCGCTCACGCGCCGGGAATCGCCAGCACCGGCATCACGTCGATCGCCACGCCCGGGAACAGCGTGAAATGCGGATGGCCTTCGAACAGCGCGGCCGCTGCATCGTGCGACGCCGCGCGCACGACGGTAAAGCCGCTCAACGCGTTGGCCGTGTCCTTGATGCCGCCTGCGTCGATGGTCTTGGTCTTGCCGAGCGGCCCGCCCATCTCGACGATCGCGTCGCGATGCCGGTCGACCCATGCATGCCACGCGGCAATGCCGTCGCGCTCGCGCGTGCGCCGCTCTTCCTCCGGAAGCGCCACCCACGCCTTCATGGCCGGGCTATCCTGGGTCCCGAGAAATACGGCGAGATACAACTGCTGTTGCGCACTCATGCCTTCTCCTCCGATGACGGGCGTGACGGGCTGCCGCGCCTCGACCTTGACAAGATAGGTTGATATCAACACAATTGCAACATGGCACGAAAAGAAAAGCTTCCTTTCGAAACGACGCTGATGGTGCGCGATTGCTGCCTGTGCCTGCACATGCAGCGCGCGGCGCGCAATCTTGCGCGCATCTTCGACGATGCGCTGCGTCCGCTCGACCTCACCAACGGCCAGTTTTCGCTGCTGATGTCGCTGAACCGGCCGCAACCGGCCCCGATGAAATCGGTCGCGTCGCTGCTCGCGATGGACCGCACCACGCTCACCGCCGCGCTCAAGCCCCTCGAGCGGCGCGGCCTCGTGACGATCGTGCAGGACCCGGATGACCGGCGCAGCCGCCTGCTCGAACTGACGCCGGCCGGCCACGACCTGCTCGCCGAGGCGTTCCCGCTGTGGCAACAGACGCATGCTGACATCGAGCGCCCGTTCGCGCCGGGCGAAGTCGATCAGTTGCGTGGCCAGCTGCGTGCGCTGTCGGTCGATCCGGCTGCGCGCGACTGAGCCGGCGCGCGGCGGTCGCTCGCTTCCTGCCATTCCTTGTCAGTTGTCATTGCGCGAATGCTTCGCGGCGCCCGATTCGGTGGCAATATCGCTCGGCACGACAACCGATCCGGTATTCACAAGGAGGGACGAGCATGGGCAGCAACGAGAAAGGCGCGTATTTCCGGTCGCTTCACCGCGCGGGCCAGCCGCTGGCGCTGTTCAACGTGTGGGACGCCGGCAGTGCGCGCACGGTGGCCGACGCGGGCGCCGTCGCGCTGGCGACCGGCAGCTGGTCGGTCGCGGTGGCGAACGGCTTCGTCGACGGCGAACAGATGCCGCGCGCGTTGATGATGGAGGTGCTCGAGCGGATCACGCGCGCGACGGACCTGCCCGTCACCGTCGATCTGGAAAGCGGGTACGGCGAGCGGCCGGACGATGTCGGCGACACGATCACGCTGAGCATCCAGGCCGGCGCGATCGGCTGCAATCTCGAAGACAGCGTTCCGGCGACGGGTGAATTGCGCGACGCGGCCGAAGCGGCGGCCCGTATCGCGGCGGCCCGGCAGGCAGCCGATCGCGCGGGCGCCGACTACTTCATCAACGCGCGTACCGACGTGTTCTTCAAGGCAGCCGCCGATACGCACGACGAACGCTTGCTCGATGCGACGCTCGCTCGCGCTCGCGCCTATGCGGCGGCCGGCGCCGACGGTCTGTTCGTGCCGGGCCTTCGCTCGCCGGCGCTGATTCGCGCGCTGACGGCCGCATCGCCGCTGCCCGTGAACGT
The DNA here is from genome assembly GCF_905339975.1 of Burkholderia sp. BCC1999. Classification (NCBI taxonomy): domain Bacteria; kingdom Pseudomonadati; phylum Pseudomonadota; class Betaproteobacteria; order Burkholderiales; family Burkholderiaceae; genus Burkholderia; species Burkholderia sp. BCC1999. Next base: position 56,256 of record NZ_CAJPHP010000011.1, read on the forward strand.
GATGCGCGTGTCGGAAACGCCGACGCTCGCGGATTTTGCCGACTACGGCGTGGCACGCATCAGCCACGGGCCGTATCCGTACCTGCAGGCGATGAAGACGCTGGCTTCGATGGTCAAGCAAGGCGGTTAGCAGATGCGCGGGACGGCGGGCGCCCTGTCGCTCGTCAAACGATTACATCCCATGTAATTGGCGCGCGACAGGCACGCTCCTACGCTTCGGGTGTCCCGCCGCCATTCCGGCGGCGCTCATCGCCCCGGAGACGTCATGTCCGCCTATCCGCTTCATACGATCGATTCCGCACCGGCCAAATCGAAGCCCGTCCTCCAGCAACTCCAGCAAACCTTCGGCGTCGTCCCGAACATCGCGGCGGCCATGGCCGCGTCGCCGGTGCTGATCAACGGCTTCATCGGCCTGTTCGAGCGCGTGCACGCCAGCAGCCTCACCGAGCCGCAGATCCAGACGCTGCTGCTCACCAACGCGGTCACGAACGCAAGCGAATGGCCGGTCGCGTTCCACACCGCGCTCGCGCTGAAACAGGGCGTGCTTCCCGGCGATGTCGATGCGATCCGGCACGGCAACCTGCCCGCCGACGCGAATCTGGCCGCGCTGTCGGCCATCGCGCGCAAGCTGATCGACACGCGAGGACGGATCGCCGACGCCGACCGGCAGGCGTTCCTCGACGCCGGATTCAGCGCCGAGCAGTTGCTGGAAGTGATCGCTGTCGTCGCCGCGTCGACGATCACGAACTACGTCGGCAGCGTCACACGGCCCGCGCTCGAAGCGCCGTTCAATGCATTCGCGTGGCATGCGCGTGCCGTGTGAGTCCGATATAGTCGTTCGCGTCGATCACGGAACGACCAGGGACATCCGATGAACGCCAGCCGCCGCGATCCGGACACGCCGCCGCACGAACTGGGCCAGTTGCTGCGCTACTGGCGCGACGTGCGCGGCGTGAGCCAGCTCGACCTGTCGCTCGACGCGGGGATCTCGCAACGCCAGATCAGCTTCATCGAAAGCGGGCGCAGCGTGCCGGGCCGCGACACGCTGCTGACGCTTGCGCAGACGCTGGACGTGCCGCTGCGCGAGCGCAACGCGCTGCTGCTCGCGGCCGGCTATGCGCCGGTGTATTCGGAAGCGCCGTGGGATGCGCAGGAGATGCACGGCGTGATCCGCGCGCTCGAACGTGTCGTGCGCCAGCACGAGCCGTTTCCGGCGATCGTGATGGACCGGCACTGGAACGTGTTGATGACCAACGATGCGGCGCCGCGCTTTTTTGGCTGCTTCATCGACATGGCTGCGCGCGAAGGCCCGCGCAACCTGCTGCGCCTGATGTTCGATCCGCTCGGCATGCAGCCGTTCGTCGCCGACTGGGACACCGTGTCGCGCAGCCTGCTGCAGCGCGTGCATCGCGAATCGGTCGGCCGCGTGATCGACGACGAAACCCGGCAGTTGCTCGACGACCTGCTCGCCGCCCCCGAGGCGCCGCGTGACTGGAAAACGCCACCGGCGCCGGCCGCGTCGCCGTCGCTGCCGGTCATTCCGATCGGCTTCATTCACGACGGCGTCGTGCTGCGCTACTTCTCGCTGGTCACGACGGTCGGCACGCCGCAAAGCGCGGCCGCGCAGGAACTGCGCATGGAGTGCATGTTTCCGGCGGACGACGCGACCGACGCGCGCCACCGGCAGTTGCTCGGCGCGCACGCGCCGGTGCGCTGAGCGGCGGGCCGCCCGGCCCGCCGGTACCGGTCATTCCGCGAGTGCGGACACCACGCCGACGCGCTTCGGCACGCCGGTCACGATCGTTGCAACGGCAACGGCCAGCACGACCGCCGCGCCGACGAACACGCCGGCCGCGCCGTTCGCGTCGAACACGACGCCGCCGGCCGCCGCACCCGTCGCGATCGCCAGCTGGATCGCCGCGACGATCAGCCCGCCCGCGCTCTCGGCCTCGTCGGGCACGGTACGCGTGACCCACGTCGACCACGCGACGGGCACGCCGCCGAACGCCATCCCCCACAACGCGACGAGCACCGCGTCGATCATCGGCGCGCGGCCGAGCACGACGAGCGCGATGCCGAGCACGACCATCAACGCGGGCATGCCGATCAGCATCGGCCGCAACCGGTGTTCGAGCACGCGGCCGGCCAGCGACGTGCCGACGAAGTTCGCGATGCCGTAGCCGAGCAGGATCGCCGACAGCCCGTTCACGCCGACCCCGGCCACCTGCTCGAGGAACGGCCGCAGATACGTGAAGAACGCGAAATGCCCGGTGAACACGAGGATCGTCGCGAACATCCCGAGACCGACGGTCGGCCGGCGCAGCACGTCGATCAGCGTGCGCAGCCGCGTCGTGCCGCTCGGCGGCATCGACGGCAGCGTGAGGATCTGCGACACGAACGAAAGCCCGCCGAGCGCGGCCGCGATCAGGAACACGTTGCGCCAGCCGATCAGGTGGCCGAAGTAACTGCCCATCGGCGCGGACGCGATCGTCGCGACCGCCACGCCACTGAAGATGATCGACAGCGCGCGCGGCACCATCGACGTCGGTACGAGCCGCATCGCGGTGGCCGTCGCCATCGTCCAGAAGCCGCCGAGCGCGATGCCAAGCACGACGCGGCCGATCAGCAGCGTCGTCAGGTTCGGCGCGAACGCGACCGCCAGATTCGACGCCACGAGCAGCACCGAGAACACGAGCAGCACGCGCCGCCGGTCGATCGTGCGCGTCAGCGCCGAGATCAGCAGGCTCGTGACCAGCGCGACCGTCGCGGTGGCCGTGACGGCCTGTCCGGCCACGCCTTCGGTCACGCCGAGGCTGTCGGCCATCGGCGTCAGCAGGCTCGCCGGCAGGAATTCGGCCGTAACGAGCGCGAACACGCCGAGCGTCATCGCGAATACCGCGCCCCAGGCCGGTTCGCGGGGGGCCGCCGTCGAGGCGGCCGAGGAGATTCCGGGATTCATGCGTGGTTCCGTGTCGGTTAGGGAAAATACTGATGAGGGCGTATCGTAAGGAACCACGTCAGGACGGTCTATGACATACAATCCGCACTTATTGATCGAACGTCCGAATCTCGATATGTCCGAACCGCTTCTGCCCCCGATTCCCGATGTGCACGACCTCGTCAGCGAGCTTCTGCTGGGGATGCGACTGAGCGGCGTGCAGTACCGCCGGATCCAGGTCGCGCGGCCGTTCGGGCTGAATTTCGGCCATGTGACGGGCCGCGCGCAGTTCCATTTCGTCGTGCGCGGGCCCGTGCTGCTGCGCGATGCGTCGGGCGACACGACGCGGCTCGAGGCCGGCGACGCGATCCTGCTGCCGCACGGCCGCGTGCACGCGCTGGTGTCCGACGCGGATGCGCCGTGCCGCGAGCTGAACGGCTTCGAGGTCGCGAAGATCTGCGATACGGTCGCGTCGGTGGCGTCGGCCGGCGCATCGCCGGCCGGTTGCGCGACGACCGAACCGGGCGCAGGCGATGCGCTGATCTTCAGCGCGTGCATGGAGCTCGATCTCGGCGGCATGCAGCCGCTGGTCGGCACGATGCCCGAGTTCATGCACGTCGGCACCCTGCTCGCGCGCTACCCGGAAATCCGCCCGATGCTCGACGCGATGGAACGCGAAGCGTGCACGGCGCGCGCGGGCTTCGCGGGCATCCTCGCGCGGCTCGCGGATGTGGTCGCTGCGTTCATCGTGCGCGGCTGGGTCGAGTGCGGATGCGGTGACGCGACGGGCTGGGTGCAGGCGCTGCGCGAGCCGAAGCTCGGCCGCGCGATCGTCGCGCTGCATCGCGACCCGGGGCGCAACTGGAGCGTCGCGGAACTCGCAACCGAAGCGGGCGTGTCGCGCTCGGTGTTCGCCGAACGGTTTCTCGCGGCCACCGGGATGACGCCCGTGCGCTACCTGACCGATCTGCGGATGCGGCTCGCCGCGCAGTGGATCGCACGCGATCACGAGACGATCGAAGCCGTCGCGTACCGGCTCGGCTACGGTTCGCTGGCCGCGTTCAGCCGTGCGTTCAAAAGGGTGGTCGGCAAGCCGCCGGGCGCGGTGCGCGCGGATGGCGAGGTGCGTGTCGAAGCGTAGCGGCCGGCGTCACGTCGGCGCTCAACCGCCGCCCCTCGCTTCGAGCTTGTCGATCAGCGCCGTCGCGCACTGCACGGCAAGCGCCGCACACTGCTGCGCATCCACGGCTGCGCCGTTCGCGACGACGCCCTGCACGATCCTGCCCAGCAAGTCTTTCGAGAGATCGGCGATCTCGTGATCCCGTTCCGTCATGATGTCCTCCTGCACGTCGGCCGGCTCCGGCCATTCGCCCGTGCGTAGCGAACGTCGTGCCCACGCCGCTCAACGCTGCTTCGCCCGCACGACGATCTGTGCCTGCGTATCGCGCTCGATGCGCTCGAGCGACGCACGCAGCGCGGTAAATTCGTCGGGCGTACACACCTGGCGGCCGAAATCCGCCTTCATCCGCCGCGTGACCTGCACGACGCGCGCGGCTGCATCGAACACGTAATGCGACGTGAAGTCGACGAAGCCGTCGTGCACGGCTGCGTCCGGCGGCAGGTCGGTCACGACGACACCGGCCGGCAAGGCAATCTGGCCCGTCTCGTCGAACGTGCCGCCCAGGCAGCCCCAAGGCTGCGTGCGCACGGGCTCGGCCAGCCAGCTCTCGACCTGCGTCGCGATACCGCCCGTGAGGCTCGACAGCGCGGGCAAGGCGGTCGTGCCATCGGGCCATACGAAATGATCGAGCGTGCCCGCGACGGTCACGTCGAACGGCCCGTCGGTCACGCGCCGGTCGCTGGTCGACAATTGCGCGCGGCCGCGCAGGCCGCTTTGCCGCAGACGTTCGGTCGCGAGCTGATCGATGCGGTCGTGCGGCGCGCGACGAAAGAGGTTACGTTCGAGTTCCGCCGTCCAGCCGCTGTCCTCGACGTACGCATGAAAACGCGTGGCGCCGGGCTGCGCGGCGTCGATCTCGACACTCGCCACGCGGCCACGCGGCTGCGTAGCCGGCGTGCGCGACAGCACGCCCGTGTCGACCAGCAGCGCCGGGCGATCCATCACGATCGGCGGCAGGTAGCCGAACGCGATGCCGGCCGTCGTCGTATCCGCGTAAAGCGCGAGATCGGGCAGCCACGTGATCGCGTGATTGATCGCTCCGCCGCCGTAACCGGGCACCGACGGCAGCGTGTACACCGAACCGAGATTGATCAGCACCGGCTCGCTGCGAATGCCGATCGCCGCGAGCAGCGCACCGAACAGCGCGACATGATCCTTGCAATCGCCATAGCGGTTGCGCAGGATGTCCGTCGCGCGATGCGGGGCGGCGGCCGTTTCGCCGAGGAACAGCCCGACGTAGCGCACGTTCGCCTGCACCCAGTCGTACAGGATGCGCGCCTTGTCGCGCGGATCGGCGGCATCGGCGGTGAGCGCACGCGCCAGCTGCACGACGGCCGGATCGCCCGCGCTCGGGTCGACAGCCGCGTTGCGGTAGCGTGCGGCGAATGCCGCGTAGTCGGGCAGCGTCGAGACGACGAGGCGGTCGCCGTAGGTCGGGTAGCCGACCGCGCCGCTCTCGATGCGGTCGTACGGGCCGTGCCGGTAATCGAATTCGTAGCGCGTGCGGCCGTTCGCCGTGACCGGCGGCAGCGCGACGTAGCCGCGCGCATCCGCGTACAACGGCATGTCGGCCGGCACGTCGAAGATCAGCCGCTGGCTGTCGACGGGCTCGCGCGACGGCTCGACGTAGTAGCCGAAGTAGCCGCGATTGACGGGCTTCGTGCGCGTCTTGCGGAACGCCACGCGCGTGCTGGACCCGGCTTCGACGCCGGGAAACACGACGGTGCGCAACAGCCCGTCCTGAAACGTCGGCGCGCCGGCCGAGCGCGGCTCCTGCACGTCGCGAATGCCGTCCGCGCCGACCGGATGCGCGACGCCTTCGCGGTCGATCGTCTCGGCCGCGAGCAGGTCGACCTGCTCGAGATTCTTGTCGAACCATACGTAGCGCTGCGCGACCGCGTCGATACCGTTCGCGTTGTTCGCGCGCAGGATCGAATCGTCGTGCTCGTCGAGCGAGCCGTCGTGCTGGATCACGAATTCGTGGACGTCGCTGACGAGCGTGACGGGGGCTTCGTCGGCAACATCGCTTGCGCCGTCCGCCGCCGGGCCCGCGCCCGTCGTCGCATCGACGGCGTTCGACGCACCGAACGCAGCAGCGCATGCCAGCATCCAGCCGGCCAGACCGACAGAAAAGCGCACCACATCGCACCTCGTCGCGGTTCACGGAAAGCGCGGTTGCGCAGCGATCAGGGGCAACCGCGCGACACTCGTGCGGCCAGTGTGGGCGACGCATACGCACGCGTCAAGCCGGTGCCCGCCGGCCTAGAATGAGACATGAAAGCGTCGTCGCGTGCAGCCACCGGCATACGCCCGATCGCCGAACGCTGACGAAGGATCGCACGCCTGCGACCGGGAGGCATCATGGAAAACGGGATCGTGGAAGTCGTCGTACTGCTGGCGTTTGTCGCGCTCGCCGTGCTGTTCTTCGTCAAGCGTCCGGAGCGCGACCGGCTGCGGGCCAAATTCCGTCATCCACCGCTACGGCGGCCTCACCGCCCGCATCGGCATCATCAGCCCTGACGGCTGCAACCGGCAGTCGCCCACGCGCTTGCCGCACCACGTCAAGCGAGCGTGTGCGTGCCGCGATGCTAGCCGACATTCATCGGCAGCAACACCATCTGCTTGCCCTCGACATGCAGCCGCGCCTGCAATTCGACCGGCGTCTGATTGTGCAGCCACGCGGTCAGGAAATTCACGCGCCGGAAGATCAGCTTGCTCGCGAAGCACACCGCGTTCGGATAGTCGTCGAGCGTCGACGACGCGAGGTTCATGAATTCGACGACGGGGTTCGTGCCGAATGCGATCCTGTAGTCGGCCGCGATGCCGTTGCGGCGGCAGTGCGCGACATAGTAGTCGAGCGATTCGGTGATCGCGTGGCGCAGCCGTTCGAGATGTTCGTGCCCGTCGTACGCCTTCGCATCGACTTCGCCGACCGCGAGGAAGATCACATTGCGGAAGTGGCCGGGAAACAGCCGGTTGACCCACAGCAGCGCGTGCATGCTCGCGCCGCGATGCTTGCCGACCAGCAGCACGGCGGTCGGCTGCGACGGGTCGGGCTTGCCCGGCGCGGTGGCCTCGTCCACTTCGGGCGGCTTGCCGGAGAACAGCGCGTCCTCCTTCGCGAGCTGCGTGCGCGTATCCGCATAGTGGCGGTTGATCATGAAGCACAGCGCGATCACCGCACTCGTCACGAGCACCGTGAGCCAGCCGCCCGCCGTGAACTTCTCGATCAGCGTGATGACGAGCACCGTCGCCGTCACGCTCAACCCGAGCGCGGAAAGCAGGAAATGCTTGAGCCAGCCGCGCTCGCTGCGGTGTCGCCACCAGTACGTGCACAGCCCGAGCAGCGACATGCTGAACGTGAGGAACACGTTGATGCTGTACAGCACGACGAGCACGTCGACGTTGCCGTGCGTCCACAGCAGGATCAGCAGGCTCGACAGGCCGACGACGATGATGCCGTTCTGCCGCACGAGGCGTGTCGACAGGTCGCGGAAATGGCGCGGCACCCACGAATCGGACGCCATGTTCGACAGCACGGCGGGGCCGTCGAGGAAGCCCGTCTGCGCGCCGACCAGCAGCAGCCCGGCTTCGAACGCGAGCACGGCCGCGAGCAGCGCATGGCGCGCGAACGCCGAGCCGAGCCCGAGATGATCGATCACGCTGCCGAACACGACCGCGTTGAGCGTCTCGCCTTCGACGGGCCGCGCGTGCCACAGCATGTACAGCAGGATGATGCCGCCGGCCGTGAACGCGAGAGACGTCGACATGTACCACATCGTCACCTTGCCGTTCGGCACGCGCGGATCGGCGAGCATGTTCACGTTGTTCGATACGGCCTCGAGGCCGGTATAGGTGCCGCCGCCCAGCGAGAACGCGCGCATCAGCAACGCGAGCATGACGAACACGCCGACCGACTGCGACATGCCGTGCGCCTCGCGCACGGCGTCGGGCACGATCATCGCGAGGTTGCTGCCGTGCACGGCGACGCCATACACGATCAGCCCGAAATGCAGCACGACGAAGCCGATGAAGATCGGCAGCATCACCATGATCGATTCGCGCATCCCGCGGAAGTTGAGCCCGGTCATCAGCAGGATCAGCACGATCTCGGTCGTGAGCTTGAACGCCTGCGCACTGGCCGGCAGCAGGCTGAAGAACGCGTCGACGCCGCTCGCGAGCGACGTCGCGACGGTCAGCACGTAGTCGACCAGCAGCGCGGCGCCCGATACCAGCCCCGGCTTCGACCCGAGCAGCGACGTCGCGACGCGATAGCCGCCGCCGCCCGTCGGGAACAGCTCGATCACCTGGTTGTAGCCGAGCGCGATGATGAAGACGGTCGCCGCGGTTGCAAGCGCGAGGAACAGCGCGAGCGGCGTGTGGTGCGCGAGCGCGAGGAACGCCTCTTCCGGGCCGTAGCACGACGACGACAGCCCGTCGGCGCCGAGCCCGACCCAGGCCAGGAGCGGCGTCACGGCGATCGCATGCCGCGTGCGCGGATCGAGCGGGTCCAGCGGTTTTCCGACCAGCAGCTGCCACACCTTCTGGAATGCGGTCATGGTCCCCTCCCGGAACGCCGGGTGCCACGCGCGGCGTGATCCTTTAAAGCTAATCGACGCACGCGCGCGGCGCCAGTCCGCACATTCCATAGGCCCCGACTGCCGGCCTGACGCCGCTTTCAGCGTGTAAGCGCACGGCGCCGGCGGTCGTGCACTGGAACGGCCGTTTGAACACGTGTGCGCGAGCCGGCGAACCCGCCGCCGGCCGCGCTTCCCGCCCGTACCAGCCGCGTTGGGCCCGCCGGCCGCGGCCTCCCGATCCCGGTCCGTCCGCCCGCCGCCTCCCGTCCCACTCGCCTGAACGCAATCGCTGCCCGCGTCCCGGTCGTGCGTTGTTCCCCGCAGTTCGTCTTTTGTGCGCGCGCAACAATGGCGATGCCTCGCGCCCGGCCCCTGCGGGCAACCCATTTCCCGCATGGCGCCGGGCGCGGCGGTCTTCAAAAACCACATCTCACGAGGACATACCATGCAACTCCAATCCCATCCGGCGTGCCGCCCGTTTTACGAAGCCGGCGAACTGTCGCAACTGACTGCCTTTTACGAAGAGGGCCGTAATGTCATGTGGATGATGCTGCGATCGGAGCCGCGGCCGTGCTTTAACCAACAACTCGTTACCGACATCATCCATCTCGCGCGCGTCGCTCGCGACTCGGGCCTCAGGTTCGACTTCTGGGTGACGGGCTCGCTCGTCCCCGAGCTGTTCAACGTCGGCGGCGACCTGAGCTTCTTCGTCGACGCGATCCGCAGCGGCCGGCGCGACCAGCTGATGGCCTACGCGCGCTCGTGCATCGACGGCGTGTACGAGATCTACACGGGCTTCGGCACCGGGGCGATCTCGATCGCGATGGTCGAGGGCAGCGCGCTCGGCGGCGGCTTCGAGGCCGCGCTCGCGCACCACTACGTGCTTGCGCAGAAGGGCGTGAAGCTCGGGTTTCCGGAGATCGCGTTCAACCTGTTCCCGGGCATGGGCGGCTATTCGCTCGTCGCGCGCAAGGCCGATCGGAGCCTCGCGGAGCAACTGATCGCGACCGGTGAAGCGCATGCATCCGAGTGGTACGAGGATCGCGGCCTGATCGACCAGACGTTCGATGCGGGCGACGCGTATCTCGCGACGCGCACCTTCATCGACGTGACGAAGCCGAAGCTGAACGGCGTGCGCGCGATGCTGCGCGCCCGCGAGCGGGTGTTCCAGCTATCGCGCTCCGAGCTGATGGACATCACCGAAGCATGGGTGCATGCGGCGTTCACGATCGAGCCGAAGGACCTCGCGTACATGGAACGCCTGGTGATGCTGCAGAACCGGCGCGTGTCGAAGCTGCGCACGGTGTAATGCGACGGGCGCCGCCGCTTGCGGGCGGCGCCTTTTCATGAACGAGGCTCAGGCGATCAGCCTGAGCTTCCTCGTCTCCGCGAGCCACGCCTCGAACGCCTGCGCCGGCATCGGCCGCGCGTAGTAGTAGCCCTGCGCGTGATCGACGTCGAGCTGCTTGAGGAAATCGGCTTCCGCATGCGTTTCGACGCCTTCGGCGACCACCGCGAAATTCAGCGCCTTCGCAAGCGACACGACCGAGCGCACCAGCGCCTGCGAGCGCGGGTTGCGGTCGATGCCCGTGATGAAGGTGCGGTCGAGCTTGATCGCGTCGAGCGGCAGGCGCGACAACTGCGACAGCGATGAATAGCCGGTGCCGAAATCGTCGAGATGGATCTCCGCGCCGAGCTGGCGGAACTGCCGCATCAGCCCGATCGCCGCCTCCTCGTCCTCGATGAAGCAGCTCTCGGTCAGCTCGATGTCGAGCAGGCCGGGCTTCAGCCCCGCGCCGTCGAGAATCGAAGCGAACTGGTGCACGATGTTCATGTCCTGCAACTGCCGCGCGGACAGGTTCACCGCGATCCGGATGCCTAGCCCCTTCGCCTTCCACGCGGCGGCCTGCGCGGCCGCGGTGCGCATCACCCAGCGCCCGAGCGGTGCGATCAGCCCCGATTCCTCCGCGAAGCGGATGAACTCGACCGGCGCGACGAGCCCGCGATCGGGCGACTGCCAGCGGATCAGCGCCTCGACGCCGTTCACGTCGCCCGTCGCGATATCGACGACCGGCTGGTAGTGCAGCACGAACTGCTCTTCCTCGAGCGCCTTGCGCAGGTTCGTGTCGAGCCACATGTACTTCGCGACCTTCTGGTTCATCTCCAGCGAGAACACGCGGTACGTATGCTTGCCTTCTTCCTTCGCGACGTACATCGCGGTGTCGGCGCTGCGGATCAGCGTCTCGAGCGAATCGCCGTGCTGCGGATGCATCGCGATGCCGATCGAGCAGCTCGTATAGACCTCCATCAGCCCGAGATGGATCGGCGTGCGCAGCCGCTCGAGGATGATCTGCGCGGTCGCTTCGAGCAGCGGCCGCGTGCCGTGCTCGAACAGCACGAGGAACTCGTCGCCGCCGAGCCGCGCGAGCGTCGCGCCGGACGGCAGACAGCCGCTGATGATCGACGATACGTCCTGCAGCAGGCGGTCGCCGGTAATGTGCCCGTAGTGATCGTTGACGCGCTTGAAGTTGTCGAGGTCGAGGAACAGGATGCCGACCTGGCCGCGCGTGTCGGGGCTCTCCGCGTCGATCGCCGCGCGGATCCGCTCGCTGATCGCATGGCGGTTCGGCAGCCCGGTGAGCACGTCGGTGTTCGCGAGTTCGGTGAGCCGATGCTGCGCGTTGCGCTCCTCGGTGATGTCGATGCCCGAGCAGATCAGGAACTGCTCTTCGATGCCGCTGCCGCTCTGCACGAACTTGTTGCGGAACTGGAACAGGCGCGGCCCGTTGACCGTGTTGATGTAGCGCTCGACCGCGTACGACTGGTTGCTCGCGAAAAAGCCCGTGATGTTGGTGCGCGACTGCGCGCCCTGCTCGGGGCTCATGAACAGCTCGAACGCGCTGCGGCCGATCACGTCGACCTCGCGCTTGCCCGTCACTTCCTCGCACAGGCGGTTGAAGCGCTGCACCATCCCGTTGCGGTCGAGGATCACGACGAGCGAATTCACTTCGGACACGACCTGCTCGGCAAACGCGAGCCCGTGCGCGAGATCGCCCGCGACGGACACCGTATCGGAATAGGCCGAGGCCGTGCCGGCCCAGTCGGTCGTGTTGAGCTTCTTGCCGACGAGATGGAGGCTGATCGGATTACCGAACAGCGCGATGTCGAGCACGAGGTGCGACGTGACGCCCGTCAGCGCCCGGATGCGCGCGGCCTGCTCGCCCGTCAATGCAACGGCGACGTTGGTCAGGCCGCGCACGGCGGCCAGTTCGAGCGCGTTGCTGTCGCTGCCGAGACGCCAGCAGGGGCTGCGCGTACCGACATGCGCCTCGAGCACCGCGCTATCGTTTTCGTCATCCATGGAGCGCCCCGATCCAGAAAAAACGCACAGTGTAGACGGAGGCGAGTGGGCCGACCGCCTTCCCGGGACGCGCAGTGCGCGTGCCCGGCAAGCCAGCCGTGATTGCGGTAACAGCAGTCCTCGTCCCGTACTTGTTTCCAGCTAATGCGACCCGGCGTTCGCGCGTGAATGCGCGCAGGTTCTGCCTAACGAATGATGATAGCCATCTTATCAAATGACGATGAGTATTGGCACTCACATTTAGAGCAGAGTGTCAAGGAATCGGGACTCGATTGGCAAGCCGGATTTTTCATGATTGGCGGCATCCAAAAGACCGGATGCGGCACTGCGGGACGAATCGGGTTGAATCGGCTGAATGCCTTTCCAGTCATGGGTTTGTGGGCGGCTCCACCAAATCGGGATACTGCGGCGGAGACGCCGTTCGGACAGGGTCGGATCGCGTCCAGGCGATCCGGTTTTCCGTCATTTTTGATTCCGTTTGTGCGTGAATTCGTTGTTTTATTCCACAGTCCGTTGCAATGTTTTTCGGGCGACCGGCGTGGGCGACCGGCTCGGGCGACCGGCGTGGGCGACCGGCGCGGGCATCCGCGCCGGTTGCACCGGTCAGCCCGCCGCGCCGTAGCCGCCGCCGCCCGGCGTTTCGACGACGAACACATCGCCCGGCGCCATCTGCGCACGGCCGATGTGGTCGAGCGCCTCGACCGTGCCGTCCGCCCGCTCGATCGTGTTGCGGCCGAGCGCGCCGGCTTCGCCGCCCGCCGCGCCGAACGGCGCGTGGATCCGGTTGTTCGACAGGATCGACGCGGTCATCGGCTCCAGGAAGCGGATCCGCCGCACCGCGCCGTCGCCGCCGCGCCAGTGCCCGCCACCGCCCGAACCGGCGCGGATCCGGTGCGAGTCGAGCCGCACCGGGTAGCGCCATTCGAGCACCTCCGGATCGGTCAGCCGCGAGTTCGTCATGTGCGTCTGCACCGCGCCGACGCCCGCGAAGCCGTCGCCGGCACCGCTGCCGCCCGCGATCGTCTCGTAATACTGGTATTGAGCGTTGCCGAACGTGAAGTTATTCATCGTTCCCTGGCTCGACGCGACGCAGCCGAGCGCGCCGTACAGCGCGTTGGTGATGGCCGACGACGTTTCGACGTTGCCCGACACGACGGCCGCCGGATACTCGGGGTTCAGCATCGAGCGGGCCGGCACGATCACCGTCAGCGGCTTCAGGCAGCCGGCGTTCAGCGGGATATCGTCGCCGACCAGCGTGCGGAACACGTACAGCACGGCGGCCATGCAGACGGCCTTCGGCGCATTGAAGTTGTTGTCGAGCTGCGCGGACGTGCCGGTGAAGTCGATTTCGGCACACCGCGCCGCGCGGTCGACGCGGATCGCGACGCGAATCTGGGCGCCGTTGTCGAGCGGATACCGATACGCGCCGTCCTGCAGCGCGCCAATCACGCGCCGCACGGCCTCTTCCGCGTTGTCCTGCACGTGCCCCATGAACGCGAGCACGACGTCGCGGCCGAACAGTGCAACCATCCGGCGCAGTTCGTCTACGCCCTTCTGGTTCGCGGCGACCTGCGCGCGCAGGTCGGCCATGTTCTGCTCGACGTTGCGCGCCGGGTAGCGGCCCGATGCGAGCAGCGCGCGGGTTTCGGCATCGCGCAGCACGCCGGCCGACACGAGCTGCCAGTTGTCGATCAGCACGCCTTCTTCGTCGATATGCGTCGAATCGGGCGGCATCGAGCCGGGCGTCGTGCCGCCGATGTCCGCGTGGTGGCCGCGCGAGCCGACGTAGAACAGCGGCGTATCCGAGCCGTCGGCAAAGACCGGCGTGATGACCGTCACGTCCGGCAGGTGCGTGCCGCCGTGATACGGGTCGTTCAGCATGAAGACGTCGCCGTCGCGCATCCGGCCGCGGTTGCGCTCGATCACCGTGCGGATGCTCTCGCCCATCGAGCCGAGGTGCACGGGCATGTGCGGCGCATTCGCGATCAGGTTGCCGTCGCCGTCGAAGATCGCGCACGAGAAGTCGAGCCGCTCCTTGATGTTCACCGAGTACGCGGTGTTCTGCAGCCGCAGCCCCATCTGCTCGGCGATCGACATGAACAGGTTGTTGAAGATCTCGAGCCGCACCGGGTCGGCGTCGGTGCCGAGCGAGCGGCGCGTCGGCAGCGGCGTCGTGCGCGTCAGCACGAGGTTGCCCTGCGCGGTCATCTCCGCCCGCCAGCCGGGCTCGACGACGGTCGTGCCGTTCTTCTCCGCGACGATCGCCGGGCCGTCGATCACGTCGCCGGCCAGCAGCGTGTCGCGCACGTACAGCGCCGCGTCGTGCCACCGGCCGCCAGAATGGAAGCGCACCGCGGAATCGGCGCGGGGTGTCGCGCCATCGCCCGCCCCGCGCGGCGCCAGCGACGCGATGTCGACCGGCGCGTCCGAACGGCCGATCGCCTCGACCGACGCAAGCTCGGCGACGAGCGGCGTGCCGGGCATCAGGAACGCGTAGCGCTGCCGGTACGCGGCCTCGAACGCCTGCTGCATCGCGTCGACACTGCCGGCCGGCACGTCGAGCGCCGAATCGGTGCCCTGATAACGCAGGTGCACGCGCCGCTCGGTCGCGATCCGCTCCGGCGGCACCCCTTGTTCGAGCAGCGCGCCGACGGCCTCGTCGGCCAGCCGGTCGAGCGCCGCGTTCAGCGCCGGCAACGATGCGTCGGACAGCACGGCCTCGACCGCGCGCTCGCGCATCGCCGTCTGGTCGGCAAGACCCATCCCGTAGGCGGACAGCACGCCCGCGAGCGGATGCGCGAACACCTGCGTCATCCCGAGCGCGTCGGCCACACCGCATGCGTGCTGGCCGCCCGCGCCGCCGAACGTCGTCAGCACGTAACGCGACACGTCGTGGCCGCGCTGCACGGAAATCTTCTTGATCGCGTTCGCCATGCTGCCGATCGCGATCTCCAGGAAGCCTTCGGCCAGCGCCTCGGGCGTCTCGCGCCGCCCCGTCGCCGCGTGGATCTCGTCGGCGAGCGCCGCGAACTTCGCGACCACGCCGTCGCGGTCGAGCGGTTCGTCCGCATGCGGGCCGAACACGCGCGGAAAATAATCGGGCTGGATCTTGCCGAGCATCACGTTGCAGTCGGTGACCGTCAGCGGGCCGCCGCGCCGGTATGCGGCCGGCCCCGGGTTCGCGCCGGCCGATTCGGGCCCGACGCGCAGCCGCGCGCCGTCGAAGCCCAGCACCGAGCCGCCGCCGGCCGCGACCGTGTGGATGCTCATCATCGGCGCGCGCATCCGCACGCCGGCCACCTGCGTCTCGAACTCGCGCTCGAACTCGCCGTTGTAGTGCGACACGTCGGTCGACGTACCGCCCATGTCGAAGCCGATCACCTGGCCGAAGCCGGCCGCGCGCGCCGCACGCACCATCCCGACGATGCCGCCGGCCGGACCCGACAGGATCGCGTCCTTGCCCTGGAACGCATCGGCACGCGTCAGCCCGCCGCTGCTCTGCATGAACTGCAGGTTCACGCCCGGCATCTCGTGCGCGACCTGCTCGACGTAGCGGCGCAGGATCGGCGACAGGTACGCATCGACGACGGTCGTGTCGCCCCGCGACACCATCTTCATCAGCGGCGACACCTCGTGCGACACCGACACCTGCGTGAAGCCGATGCGGCGCGCGAGTTCCGCCAGCGCGCGTTCGTGCGCGGTGTAACGGTAGCCGTGGATCAGCACGATCGCGAGCGCACGCACGCCGCTGTCGAACACGCCGCGCAGCGACGCTTCGGCACCCTGAACATCGAGCGGCACGACGACGTCGCCATGCGCGCCGACGCGCTCGTCGATCTCGACGACGGTTTCGTACAGCGCATCGGGCAGCACGATGTCGAGGTCGAACAGGCGCGGCCGGTTCTGGTAAGCGATGCGCAGCACGTCGCGAAAGCCGCGCGTCGTCGCGAGCGCGGTGCGTTCGCCCTTGCGTTCGAGCAACGCGTTGGTCGCGACCGTCGTGCCCATCTTCACCATGTCGACGTGCGCGGGCGTGATCGGCTCGCCTGCCGCGAGGCCGAGCAGGTGGCGGATGCCGGCCACGGCCGCGTCGCGATACTGCTCGGGGTTCTCCGACAGCAGCTTGTGCGTGACGAGCGTGCCGTCGGGCCGGCGCGCGACGATGTCGGTGAAGGTGCCGCCGCGGTCGATCCAGAATTGCCAGCGTGCGGCGTCGGAGGGAACGGTGGAAAGGTGTCGGTCAGTCATGATGTCGGGTCGATGCGTCGTGGAATCGAGGGACGAGCGCCGCCGCACGGCGCGCGTCGCGCGCCGTGTCACGGTCTCGATGAAAGGGGAAGAAAAACGAAGGGCCGGCCGCCCTGCCGCTTACGCGGCGTCGAGTTCGCGGCCGCGGGTCTCGGGCAGCGTCAGCGCGGCGACGATCACCACGCCGTATGCGGCGACCGCGAAGATGCCGATGCTCGTGCCGAGCCCGTACTGCTTCGACAGCGCGCCGATCAGGAACGGGAACAGCGCACCGATCGCGCGGCCCACGTTGTAGCAGAAGCCCTGGCCGGAACCGCGCACGCGGGTCGGGAACAGTTCGGTGAGGAACGCGCCCATCCCCGAGAAGATGCCCGAAGCGAAGAAGCCGAGCGGGAAGCCGAGCCACAGCATCGACGCGTTGGTCAGGTTCAGCGACGTGTACGCGAACGCGATCACCATCGAGCCGACCGCGAACAGGATGAAGTTCGGCTTGCGGCCGAGGCGATCGGTCAGGTACGCACTCGTCAGGTAGCCGACCCACGAACCGAAGATGATCATCGCGAGATAGCCGCCGGTGCCCATCACCGTGAGGTGACGCTCGGTCTTCAGGAAGGTCGGCAGCCACGTCGTGATCGCGTAGTAGCCGCCCTGCGCGCCGGTGGTCAGCAGCGCAGCGCGCAGCGTCGTCGTGATCAGCTTCGGCGCGAAGATCTCGGTCAGGCGCGGCGCATCGGCCACTTTTGCCTGCGCGGCCTTCTCCTTCTCGTAGACGTCCGGCTCCTTCACGTAGCGGCGGATCGCGACGACCAGCAGCGCGGGCGCGAGCCCGACCAGGAACAGCGCGCGCCAGGCCTGCTCGGCCGGCAGCACCGAGAACAGCAGCGCATACAGCAATGCGCACAGCCCCCAGCCGATCGCCCAGCCCGACTGCACGAGGCCGACCGCCTTGCCGCGATCGCGGGCGCGGATCACTTCACCGATCAGCACCGCGCCGGCCGTCCATTCGCCGCCGAAGCCGAAGCCCATCAGCGCACGGGCCGCGAGCAGCTGGTGGTAGCTCTGCGCGAGCCCGCACAACGCGGTGAACACGGCGAACCACAGCACCGTGAGCTGCAGCGTGCGCACGCGGCCGATCCGGTCGGACAGGATGCCGGCGATCCAGCCGCCGAGCGCCGACGCGAGCAGCGTGATCGTGCCGATGAAGCCGGCGTCCGCGAGCGAGATGCCCCACGTCGCGACGAGCGTCGGGATCACGAACGACAGCATCTGCGTGTCCATCCCGTCGAGCATGTAGCCGACCTTGCAGCTCCAGAACGCGCGGCGCTCGCGCGGCTGCGCATCGGCGTACCACGAGAACAGGCCGCTGCGCTCGGGGCTCGCGGGCTCCACGGCGGGTGCCGCGAGGGTCTTGCTTTCCATGGTGGTGCTCCTGTCGTTATGCGCGTTCGAATGGCGATCGTGCGTGCGGTATGTCGTGCGTGGCCGTCTGCCGGCCCGGAATTCAGAATACGGCGAGCGACGCGTTCGTGATGTCGGTCATCAGCATGTGGCCGGGCGTATGCGCGATCGCGATCGGCAGCTTCGCCTCCATCAGCGCGGTTTGCGGCGTCACGCCGCACGCCCAGAACACCGGCAGCTCGCCGTCGCGGATCGTGACTGCATCGCCGAACTCGGGTGCGTTCAGATCGGCAATGCCGAGTTCCCCCGGATGGCCGATATGGATCGGCGCGCCGTGCACGCCCGGGAACCGGCTCGTGATCTGCACCGCGCGGATCGCGTCGGCGCCGCGCATCGGCCGCATCGACACGACCAGCTGGCCGCCGAAGATGCCCGCGCGGCGGTTCGGAATCGACGTGCGGTACATCGGCACGTTGCGCCCCTCTTCGACGTGGCGCAGCCCGATCCCCTCGCGGGCGAGCATGTCCTCGAACGAGAACGAGCAGCCGATCGCAAACACGACGAAATCGTCGCGCCACAGCGCTTCCAGCGACTCGACGCGCTCGGTCAGGCGGCCGTCGCGGTACACGTTGTAGCTCGGCACGTCGGTGCGGATGTCGAGATCCTCGCCGAGCGCGTCGATCCGGAACGCACCCGGTTCGCCGACGCCCAGCAGCGGGCAGGCTTTCGGGTTCGCCTGGCAGAAGCGCAGGAAATCATGCGCATACGCGTCGGGCAGGATCGCGAGGTTCGCTTGCGCAAACGGGCCGCAATGGCCGGCGGTCGGGCCGCGGAACGCGCCGTGGCGCACGGACTGGCGGAATTCGGAAGGCGTCATGGTGTCGGGTCGCTAATCGGGATGGCGTCGGGATGACCGTGGCGTGTCATCGGATACGGCGAAGAATAGAAAAGAAAAAATTTTGTCGCCAACGAGTTTTTTTGCGTCTCTTGTATAGAATTTCTTAACACACCTCGGGGTTTTCCCCTGCTCCGTTCACTTTTCCTCACCGGCAAGCTGCGCCTTCATCGTCCTCCCGATCCGCCATGAACACGCGTTTTCTCGAAACCTTCGTCACGCTCGCGAAGCTGCGCAACTTCCGCACGACGGCCGCGGCGCTGCACGCGACGCCGGCCGCGATCTCGCAGCGCCTGAAGGCGCTGGAGGACGAATTGCAGACAGTACTCGTCGATCGCGACAGTCGTGAATTCCGGCTCACGCCGAACGGCGAGTACCTGCTCGGCTATGCAAAGGCCGTGGTCGAGGCCACGCAGGAACTGCAGGCCGCCGCGTCCGGAGAAAGCGCGCTGCGCGGCAAGCTGCGGCTCGGCGTGATCGAGACCGTCGTGCACAGCTGGCTGCCGCACTATATGCGGCGGCTGGCGGCCGACTATCCGCAGCTGGAAATCGACCTGACCGTCGACGTGAGCGTCGTGTTGCAGCGCCGGCTGATGGCCGGCGAGCTCGACCTGATCATCCGCGTCGAGGGCAGCGACGAGGCGTCGGTCGTGTGCGACGCGCTCGCGAACTACCCGGTGCGCTGGATCGCGCGCGCGGGGCTGCTGCCGAACACGCGCACGGGCCTCGCGCGGCAGGTGCTGCGCCAGCCGATCCTGACCTACGGACGCGGCACCGCGCCCCATCGCGCGCTGGAAGACATCGTCCGCGCGCTCGCGCACGCGCATGGCGTGCCGCTGTCGGAGACGCGCATCACCGGGTCGCCGTCGATCTCGGTGATCGTGCAGTTGGTGCGCGACGGTTTCGGCGTCGCCGCGATTCCGGTGCTGTTCGTCGATGCGCTGATCGAAAGCGGCGAGGTTGTCGAGCTGCCGCTGCAGCCGTCGCCACCGTCGATCGTCGTGTCGATGTCGCGGCGGGCGGATGCGCCGAGGTTCGTGCACGGTGCGTCGATTGCCGCACGGGCGGCGTGTCATGAGTATTGCGAGAAGAGTACGCGGCGGTTGGTTGAAGCGCTTTGACTTTGCAGCGGTGGATGACCTGCTTTCGACATCGCGGCGGGAATCGCCCACAATCGCCTTCGGCGCGTTTGCACTTCGCGCTACGCATCGTGAATGACGGCACGGCCGTCCGGCATTCACCGCTTCGCATGCCCCCGCACGACAAGAAGGCACCATGCCGATCCGCTCCGCTTCCCCCCGCCTGAACCTCGCGCGCGCCATGATCGTCGCGCTGTATGTCGCGTCGCTGCTGCTGCCCGTCGCGGCCGAACCGCCGAATGCGGCCGGCGTGGTGAGCTGGTGGCACGGGTACACGGTGCTCGCGCTCGGCGGCCTCGCGATCCTCGACCTGCAGTTCGCGTGGCTCGGCAACCCGCTGCTCGTCGTCGCACTGATCAGGCCGAACCGTACCGTGTCCGCGCTGCTCGCCGTGGTCGTGGTGTTCGCGATCGGCTGGCACACGATCCCGACTGACGCGAACTACGAAAAGATCAGCACGTTCGGCGCCGGGTACTACCTGTGGATTGCTGCGATGATTGGCGCCGCCGTGTTGCCGTGGATCGATGGTCTCGGAGGGAACGACAGCGTTGCGGCCGAAGCGGTTGCCGCTACCGCACCGGCAAGCACCAGCCGCCCGGCGCAACCGCATGCCGCACCGTTATCGGCCCGACCGCCGGGCCGGCAAAGCGGCTGGACCGTGACTGCAACCGACACGCGCATCGAGTCGACCGACCCGACCGGCGCAACACGCGGGATCGCGCTGTCCGACCTCGGCGCGGTCCTGATCGAAACCAACGACCAGGGGCCGTTCGTGTCGGATGTCTGGTGGATCCTGTTCAACGCGAACAAGCAGTTCGCGTGCGGGTTCCCGCAGGACGCCGAAGGCGCGAAAGCAGCCGTCGACCGGCTGCTCGACCTGCCCGGCATCGATCATCGCAAGGTCATCGACGCGCAGACGTCGATCCAGAACGCGACGTTCCCGATCTGGGAGCGTGCGGTTCAAGCGGAGCCGAAGGACGACGAGACGCAACGCACCGGCTGAAAGCGCGCGTCGATCATTGCTGATGGCACGGCCGCCGCAACGCGTGGCCGTGCCTGCCGAGCCCGGCTTCAGCCGGGCATCGCCCCCATCAGTGCGACCGGCCCGTTTCCGTACCCGGCGCGAACGAGATGCCGCGCAGCACTTCCGCAAACTTCGCCGTACGCAGCACCGCGAACCGCTCGGTGGCGGCCGTCGTCGCGCTCGTGTTGCGCAGCACGTCGCGCACCGCGACGAGCCGGTTCGGATCGGCGCCGACGTCGCCGTTGCCGCTGACCGTCGACGTGACCGCCCAGATCGTCACCGTGCCGTCGCGTTCGACGCGGCCCGTCAGGTTGCGCAGGCCAGCCGTCGCCGGCGCCCACGGCAACCCCGTCGCCGCATTGTTGCCGAGCGGATAACCCGCCACCGAATACGGCTTGCCGAGGTCCAGCCCGTTCTGCAGCGTGTACGCGAGCTTCCACTGCTTCGTGCCCGCGTCGTACACCCACTTCTGCAGGCCGGCGCCCGTCTGCGCGGCTGCATGCGTGTACAGGTCCGCGCCACCCGTGTAGCCGTCGCCTTCATCCGCGACGTACAGCGTGTTCGCGTCGGCGAACCACATCCCGAACGGGTAGGAGAGCGTCGTCGCGGTCTTGTTCGGCGTGGTCGGGAAGCCCGCCAGCACGCACATGTTATTCGGCAAACCCGTTGTCTGCAGCGTCGCCGCGTTGTACGCGAGCGGCGCCGTCGGCAGCACGGCCTTCGGCGACGGCACGCCGACGCCCGACGGGCACGCGTTGCCGGTCGTATCGACGAAGTACACGGTGTTCACGCCGTTGCCGCCGCTACCCTTCGAGTAGTACACGACGTTGTCGTGCACCGCGATGCCGCGGAAGTTGTCGTCCTTGCCGATCTTGTCGGCCTTCGCGCCGAGTTCCGTGACCGAAAAGCTCGCGAGGGGCGTCGGCACGCCCGGATCCTGCTGCGCTTCGTGGTGCTTCGCGCCGTCGATCAGCTGCGCGCCCGCGCCGAGGATCACGTTGTCCGGTTGCGGATTCGAACCGTTGCCGGCATTGCCCGACGTGTAGTAGATCTCGCGGCCGTCGCGGTTGTTCAGGATCGCCGCGCGGCCGTTGTTGCCGCTGTACGCGTTCGTCTCGGTGAAGTGGAAATGGCCGTGACGATCGACGCGCGCGATCGCGCGATAGAAGTTCTGCCCGTCCGGGTTCGTCGTATCGACCGCGAGCGGCGTGTTCGAGTTCGACACGTCGATCGTGTTGACCGGTGCGACGTAACCCATGAACGTCAGGTAGTTGCCGTCGGCCGACAGGTGCAGGCCGAGTTCCGACTTCGAGCTGAAGCTCGTCACCATCTGGTCGTGCGCGAAGCCTTTCTGCAGGCTGTTCGGCACTTCGAGGGTGCTGACGGTGCCGCCCGCCGGCGTGATCTGGTCGAGGAAGATGCGCGACGTGATGCCGAAACTGCCGTCGTAGCGGTCGTTGTTCCACACGTACGGATAGGTGCCGTCGTTCGGCGCGCCGGAAGCCGCGCCGCAACCGCCGGTAGTCTTCGCGCAGTTCGGCGGCAGGATCGCGCCGGGTTGCACGTTGCCGGACACGTTGTCGTACACGCTGCGGCTGAGCACCAGGAAGCCCGGCACGAAACCCGGTGCAAAGCGGCTTTCGCCGCCGTCATTCGGGGCGGCCTGCGCGCCGATGCTCGCTGCGATCAGCGTGAGTGCGACAACGGGAACGGTTCGATCGCGCAGCGCGCGGCGGCGCATCGCGGACAACGCGAAATTCGGCATGGACAAGGCTCCGTACGACATCGGGTGGGGATGTTGTTGTGGACAGACTGACGACGTGAAGCCACGCCACCTTAGCCATGCTTGATGAAGAATTGATTGCACGCGATGTCGCCGGAACCCGCAGACGAATACGGGTGTGACTTGCACCTCTTTTTGTTATTTATCCGTAATTCGAAAGAAATGAATCAGACAGCCGGCGACGCGGATTGCCCCGCATGCGGTTGCGCCAGCTTGCCGTCGCCGTACTCACGGAGCACCTTCGAGATCACGACGCGATAGCCGTCGAGCCAGCGCGCCTGCTTCGCCTTCGCTTCGAGATGCGCCGGATGCTGCATCAACTGCTGCAGCGCCACTTCCGATTCCCAGTAATAGACGTTCTGGATCAGCCCCGCTTCGGCGTTCTCCCACGTTTCCTCGCCCAGATAGCCGGGCGTCGCACGCGCCATGTCGGCGATCTGCCGGTCGAGCCGGTGGAATTCGTCGTCATATTGCCCGGCACGGAAAATGAAGGTCGACGCGTACATGCACGCTCCATCGAAGACGGTTGAAAGAGCGCCAAGTGTAAGGCACACACGGCGCGCCACGATCGCTACGCGGTGGGCGGATCAGTGTCGAGCCATGCGTCGATGTATGACGCGTCTTCACGCGCCCCGGCCGCAGGCGCCGGCGCCGCCGCAAGCGCATGCCGCGCACGTTCGAGCGCTTGCGCGAATCCGCGCAACTCGTGCGTCGCAGGCCGATCGTCGGCGCGTCGGCGTGCGAGCGCCGCTTCGATGTTTGCACCGATCAATGCACGCTGCGCGTCGATGAAGTCGATGCACAGCGCGCGGCAACGTGCGGAAGCCGATGCGACGGCCAGCAGCACGGGCACGATCGACACGGTCAGGTAGCCGCCCGGTGCGAGCCGCGACAGCGCATGACGCACGTCCTGCCCGCCATCGGTCAACGAGGCGAACACGGCATCGCGCCACACCGCACGCTCGGACACGAGCGCGTCGCGATGCGCGTCGAGCGCCGCGCGATCCGCGACCTGCCCGGCCGTTACCAGCGGAATCGGAAAGGAAGATTCGATGGAAGGCTGCGCGGCTCCCGCCTCGACGATGCAGTTCGCGCCCAGCCATGCCGTTTCGTCGCGCCGTGCGGCAAGCACGCGCGACTGCAACCGGTCAGGCAACATCGGATCGAGCGGCACCGCGCCGCAGATCGACGGTTTCTCCGCGTGCACACTGCAGCGGCCGTCGTCGGCGAGCGCCGCACAACGGCCGAGCGACGGATAGTCGTAGCCCTGCAGCGTCAACGCGATCCATTCGCCATTCGCGCCGCCGATGCGATGGAACAGCCGATCTGCCAGCGCTTCGGATGCCGCAACATCGTCTGCGTCGAGCGCATGCTCGCGCCCGCCGGCACGCCAGCGTTCGCCGATCCGCCGCTTCGGCACGCGACGGATCGTCAGCGCGCCGACGAAGCGATGCCGATGCCGGAACAGTTCGCGCAACGACAGCGTCGGCGCGCTGTTGCAGCAGCGTCCGCATGCATTGCACGCAAGCCCATAAGTCTCTACCACGGCCGCCGCACCGAATCCTGGTAGCGCGTAAGGATGAAGCGCGCGACGTCGTCCGAGTGATACGCGGCGACGAGCTGCGCGACCCACGGTTTCGCGCGATCGGCGTCGCGCACCGTCAGCACGTTCGCATACGGCGAGCGGGCATCCTCGAGGCTGATGCTGTCGCGCGCGGGTTGCAGCCCGGCACGGGCGGCATCGTCGCTGTCGATCGCGACGAACGCGGCCGTATCGAGCGCCGCGTAAAGCCGGTCACGGCGCAGTGCGACGAGTTTCAGTCCAAGCCGGTTTCCGGTCACGTCGCGCAGCGTCGCGTGCAGGCCGGCCTTCTCGCGCAGCGTCACCAGCGTGTCGTTCTGCAGCAGCACGAGCGCGCGTGCCATTCCGCGCGGATCGGCGGGAAGCGCGACCGTCGCGCCCGGTTGCAATGCGTTCAGGCTTTTCAGCTTGCGCGAATAAAACGCCATCGGCAGCGTGACGGTCGGCGCGACGTCGGTCAGTGCATAGCGCTTCTGCGTGCGCGTCGCGGCAAGCTGCTGCGCATCCTCGAAGCTGGCCGCGTCGATCCGGCCGTCGGCAAGCGCCGTGTCGATACGTGACGCATCGTCGAATTCGACGACGTCGATCCCCAACCCTCGCGTGGCGGCAACCCGCCTCACTTCGTCCAGGATCTGCGCATGCACGCCGCGCGTGACGCCGACGCGCACCGCCGGTGCAACGCTGTCGGCCGCCACCGCCGATCCCTGCTGCACGACGCCGCATGCGGCCAGCAACCACACCGAAACGAATCGCACGAAGCCCTTCGTCATGACGCATCCCTCAGAATCGTGCGAAAGCCGATGTGCGACGCACCGAGATCGGCTTCCTGCTGTTCGCGCGACGACGCGCGATAGCGTACGCAGTAATCGCGCGAGCACAGGAACGAGCCGCCCTTGATGACCATCGGCGTATCGTGCCGGCGTGTCGGCGGTGCGACGGCCGCCGTGTCGCCGTTCGTGTGCGACTGATGCGGGCCCGTGTACGCGTCCTTCGTCCATTCCCATGCGTTGCCGATCATGTCGTAGAGCCGGAAGCCGTTCGCCGCGTAGCAGCCGACGGGCGCGAGCCCCGCATGACCGTCCTCGGCCGTGTCGAGCACCGGGAACGCGCCCTGCCAGTAGTTCGCCGCCGGCTTGCCCTGCGCATCGCGCGGCGCCGCATCGAGCGACGCATCGTCGCGGCCGGCCTTGCCCGCGTATTCCCATTCGGCTTCGGTCGGCAGATCGCGGCCAAGCCAGTGCGCATACGCGAACGCGTCGCGCTGCGTGACGAGCGTGACGGGCAGGTTGCCGAGCCCTTCGACGTCACTGCCCGGCCCGCGCGGATGACGCCACGACGCACCCTTCACCCACGACCACCACGCGAGGTCGCGCGCATTCATCTCGTCGCGCGTCGGCACGTGGAACACCGCCGCGCCGCCCTGCTGCTCGGCCTCGGTCACGTAGCCGGTCGCCTGCACGAACGCGGCGAACTGCGCGATCGTCACGTCGGTCTGGTCGATCCAGAAGCCGCCGACGCGCGTGCGGCCGTCGCCGACCGGACGCTCGTCCGCATAGCCGCGCGTGCTGCCGAACACGAACGCACCGCCGCGCAGGTGCACCATCCCGGCCTGCGGGTCGTCGCGCCACTTCGCCGGCAGCCCCGAGTAGCGTTCGCACTGGCGTTCCGAACCGAGCGGCGCAAGCGCGCGGCCGCGATTCAGGTCGTCGAATGCACCGCCCGCCGGCGCCGCCGAATTCGCATAGCCCACCGCGAACGCGGCAGCGAACAGCGTGACGGCGAGCGCCGCGCCGGTCGTCCAGAAGCGGAACCGCATCGTGTCGTCCCCGCTATCAGTAGTAACCGCGCGGACGCAGCGGCTCGACACCGCCGACGTTGCTCATGTAGGTCTTCCACTGGTCGACGAGCGTGCCGATCACCGACGGGTTTTGCGCCGACACGTCGGTCGTCTCGCCGCGATCCGACGCGAGGTCGTACAGTTGCCAGTGACCGTCGAGCGGCCCGAGCGGCGGCTCGGTCCACAACGCCTTCCAGCGGCCGTCGGCGCTGCGCAGGTAGGCGCGGCCGTACGCTTCGTCGCCGAATGGCGTCGTGTGCACTTCGCCCGTCGCCGAGCCCGTGAGCACCGGCAGCAGCGACTGGCCCGTGACCGGATACACGTAGCGGTTGTTGTAGATCACCTTGCCCTTGTTCTGGTCGACGCCCGTCAGCGTGTTGACGAGCGGCGGCGCGGGCTGCGACGGCGGCGTGACGCCCGCGACCGCGAGGAACGTCGCCGTGTTGTCGGTCACGTGCGTGAATGCGCGCAGCGTCGGCAACTGCTGCGACTGGCCAGGCAGCCGCACGATCGTCGGCGTCGACACGCCGCCCTCGGCCGAATAGCCCTTCGTGAGCCGGAACGGCGACGCGCTCACTTCGGCCCAGCGCAGCCCGTACTGCAGGCGCTGCGCGTTCTGCTTGCCGTTGTCGGTGCCGAGCGTCGAATAGATCGGATCCTGCCCGTTCGCGGTGTCGGTTGCCGTCGGGTCCGCGCCGCCGTCGATCGGCCAGCCTTCCGCGCCGTTGTCCGACTGGAACATGATGAACGTGTTGTCGTATTCGCCGATGTCCTTCAGGTGCTGGATCAGCAGGCCGATGTTGTAGTCGAGGTTTTCGACCATCCCCGCGTAGATCTCCATGTAGCGCGCCTGGGCCTTTCGCTCGGCCGGCGACAGGCTCGACCACAGCTTGTCGACCTTGCCCGCACCGTAATCGCTGTAGCCGTCCGCGGCCGAATGCACGGCGCTGATGTATTTCGCGTTCGCGGCACCGTTGTTCGCGGTCGCGGGCGACGCGGCCGTCGTTTCGGGCAGGCCGTCGAACGGCTTGAAGTCGGCGGGAATCAGGCCGAGCGCCTTCTGCCGCGCGATCCGCGCGTTGCGGATCGCGTCGTAACCGGCGTCGTATACGCCCGCGTACTTGTGCAGCCAGGGGTCGGGCACCTGCAGCGGCCAGTGCGGCGACGTGTAGGCCGCGTAGGCGAAGAACGGCTTGCCGTCGCGCTGGTTCGAATCGATGTAGGAGATCAGCTTCTGCGTATAGAAGTCGGTCGAATAGAACACGGCCGGGCTGCCGCCCGTACCGCCCGGCTGCCCGGGCTGGCCAGGCTGCACGTAGCGGCCGTCTTCCGTGTAGTTCGACGAGCCGGCCGGCTCGTGCGCGAAGTGATTCGTCGCCGCGCCGCCGAGCAGCACGTAGCTGCGCTCGAAGCCCCACTGGTCAGGCGTCTGCCCGCTGCCCGTCGCACTGCCGACGATCCCCGAGCCGATGTGCCACTTGCCCGCGATATACGTGTGGTAGCCGGCGTCCTTCAGCAGTTGCGCGAACGACAGCGCGCGATCGTTCAGGTAGCCCTCGTAGCCGGGCAGCCCGCGCCGCTCGTCGGTCGGCACGCCCATCGTGCCTTCGCCGACGAGATGGTGATCGGTGCCGGACACCAGCATCGCGCGCGTGATCGCGCAGACGGTGCCCGTGTGGTGGTTCGACAGGATGCGGCCCGATGCGACGAGCGCGTCGAGGTTCGGCGTGTTGATCTCGCCGCCGAACGCATGGATGTCGGAATAGCCGAGGTCGTCGGCCATGATGTACAGGATGTTCGGGCGTTTCGCGGCTTGCGGCGGCGTGGTATTGGCCTGCGGAGGCGGCGAATCGCTGTCGACGCCGCCGCACGAGGCGAGCGACACCGCGCCGGCAATCGCGGCGCAGACGATACGGAAACGGAAAGCATGCAACGGCGAAGCGGACTTTTTCATTATTGTTGACGCTCGATCTACGGGATCGGCGATCTTAGCGTCGCCCGCGCGGCGCCCAAAGTCGGATTCGTCACATGCTAACGGGGTGTGGGAATATGCGATGCGCACCGCCCGGCACGCGTCGCGCCGCGGTACGTCAGCCGCGCCCGCCGAGGCTGACGCCGCCGTCCACCGACAGCACCTGCCCCGTGACGAAGCCCGCTTCGTCGGACAGGAACTCACGCACGCGGAAGTCGATCAGCCCGCCCGCCCCGCCGCCACCGGCATCGCACGCCGCGATGCGATCCGCCATGCAAGCACACCGCCTGCCAGCAATGCGACCGCGACGAGCAGCAGCGCGAGATCGTACGAATGCGTGACGTCCTTGATCCGACCCATCACCGGCGGCAGCGCGAGCCCCGCGATGTTCGCGACCGCGTTGATCAGCGCGATCGATGCGGCGGCGGTGAGGCCCGACACGTATTCGGTCGTGACGGCCCAGAACACCGGTGTCGCGGCCCAGTTGAAACCGACTGCGAGCACGAGCAGCGCATACGCGACCGGCAGCACCGGCGTATAGATCGCCGCGACCAGCAGCGCGCCGGCCAGCAGCATCGGCACACAGAGATGCAGCGCGCGTTCGCCGCCGAGATCCGAATGACGGCCGTTCAGATACATCGCGACGCACGCGAACAGGAACGGCAGCGCGGACAGGCTGCCGACCGCGAAGCTCGACTGTCCCGACAAGCTCTTCACGAGCAGCGGCAGGAACAGCGTGAGGCCGATCGTGCCGAATGCCTGCAGCAGCCAGAACGCGGCGAGCGCCCACACCTTCCCGTCGCCGAACGCACGCCGCAGTGCGACGCCATGCGACAGGTGCTCGCGCGGTGCACTGTCGCGCAGCGTCGCTTCGAGCCACGCGCGCTCGTCGGCCGGCAGCCAGCGCGCATGCGCGGGCGTGTCCGGCAGGCGGCGCAGCACGACGAACCCGAGCAGCAGCGCGGGCACGCCTTCGAGCAGGAACAGCCAGCGCCAGCCTTCGATGCCGAGCACGCCGTTCAGGTTCAGCAGCGCGCCGGACAGCGGCAGCCCGATCACCGATGCGAGCGTCGCGCCGATATAGAAGAACGACATCGCGCGCGCCCGATCGCTCTGCGGGTACCACGCGGACAGGTAGTAGATGATGCCCGGCGTGAAACCCGCTTCGGCCGCACCGAGCAGCAGGCGCATCGCATAGAGCTGCCCCGGCGTATGAACGGCGCTCATCGCTGCCGCGACGATGCCCCACGTGATCATGATCCGCGCGATCCAGCGGCGCGCGCCGACGCGCGCGAGGAACAGGTTGCTCGGCACCTCGAAGAGGATGTAGGTCACGTAGAACAGCCCCGCGCCGAGCCCGTACATTTCGGCGCTGAGGCCGAGGTCGGCGTTCATCTGCAGCGCCGCGACCGAGATGTTCGAGCGGTCGATGTACGCGACGAGGTACAACAGCATCAGGAACGGGATCAGGCGCAGGTTCAGGCGTCGCATCGTCGCGGCGTGCAACTGCGGGTTGGCGGCATTCATCGGCATGTCTCCTGGATCGTCTCGCGTGGGGCGCGGCGTCATGCAAGCGAGTCTAGGAGGCCCATGAAATTCGCGTCAATTACCGGGACGCCTTCTCGATATGTGAGACGCCGCCGGGCACGTGCGTTCAGTAACGCATCACGAGAAACAGCCCGGCCGCCGCAAGCGCCATGCCCGGCCACGCGAGCGCGCCGATCGTCTCGCCGAGCGCCACCAGCGCGATCAGCGCGGTCGCGGGCGGAATCAGGAAGAACAGCGCCGACACGCGCGACGCCTCGCCATAGCGCACCATCGCAAGCAGCAGCGAAATCGCGATCAGCGAGTTGCAGACGACGAGGTACGCCAGCGACCCGGCGAGGTCGGCCGTCCATTCGACGTGCATCGGTTCGAGCGCAAACGCGAGCGGCGCGGTGACGGCCAGGCCGACCGAATACTGCACGAGGTTCGCGGTGACCGGGTGAACGTCGGTGCCGAAACGCTTTTCCCACAGCGTGCCGCCGGTGATGCACGCGAGTGCAAGCAGTGCAAAGGCCAGCGCCCACGGCGAAGCCACCGCGACCGACGAGCGCGCGAGGATCACGAGCACCGCGCCCGCGGCGCCGAGCGCGAGCCCGAGCCAGCGCAGCGCGCCGACGCGTTCGCCCGCGATCATCGGCGCGAGCAGCCCGACGAGGATCGGCTGCTGCGACGTGACGAGCGCGACCGCGCCGGCCGACATGCCGAGCTTCAGGCTCAGGTACGTGAATGCGAAATAGCCGGCCTGCAGCAGCAGCCCGACGACGACGAGATCGCGCCATGCGCGCCGCGTGCGCGGCAACGGCGGGCGCAACCACAGGAACGGACCGGCGAGCAACGCCACGACGCATGCATAGCGCAGCGCAAGGAACGTGAGCGGATCGGCATAACGCAGGCCGAGCTTCAGGAACACGAAGCCGCTGGCCCACAGCAGCAGGAACAGCGCGGGCGCGAAGCGCAGCCAGCCGGGTTGTCGCGCGGCCACCGGGGGATCGATCGCTGTCATGCGCGTGCGCCTTGCGGTGCCTGGCGAGCGTCTGCCCCGTTCGCGCCGGGGTCGCGCGCGGGTCGGCGCATCATCGACGGATCAGGTGATACACGACGTTCAGCACGGTCACGACGATGCCGATGACGATCGACACCTGCAGCTTCCTGTTCATGACAGCGTGCCCCCACCCGTTCGTTGTACGGGTGATCATACGCCGCGCCAACCGAGCGTGCCGTCTCGCTACGAAGCGTGAGCGCTGCGCTGCGGTATGCGCTCGCCATCGGCGTCGTCGGACGCCAGCATGGACGGAATCTCGTCGACCAGCGTGTCGATGACGACGCGCACCTTCGACGGCACATGGCGCGATGCCGGCCGCACCGCGTAGACCTCGGCACCCGACACGCTGTCGCTATCCATCACGAGCGCGAGACGGCCGTCGCGCACGTAAGGCGCCATCAGCCAGCACGGCAGCCACGCGAGGCCCGCGCCGGCGGCAGCCGCATCGGCGATCGCCTGCAGGTCGTCGAACCGCAGCCGGCCGGCCGTGCGATGGTCGTGCACGGCGCCGTCCGAACCGATGATCCGCCACGGCGTCGGCTGCCCGCCGCGCGAATACGCAATGCCGACGTGCGACGCGAGTTCATCGAGCCCCGACGGCCGCCCGTGGCGGTCCAGATACGCGGGCGACGCGCCAATGCCCATGCGCTGCACGCCCAGCTTCCGGCCGACGAGCGCGCTCGTATCGGCCAGCGCGCCGATGCGTACTGCAATGTCGAAGCCGTCGTTCACGAGGTCGGCCACGCGGTCGCTGAACGACATGTCGATTTCGAGCCGTGGAAACCGCTCGACGAGGCGCCGCACGACGGGCGCCACGCATTGCCGGCCGAACAGCACCGGCACGCTGATCCGCACGCGCCCGGCCGGCTCGCGGCGGCCCGCGTCGAGCGCGGCCTCCGTCTCGCCGAGTTCGGCCAGCAGCCGCCGGCATTGCTCGTAATAGACGAGCCCTTCGTCGGTCAGCCCGAGCTGGCGCGTCGTGCGCTGCAGGAGGCGCACGCCGAGACGGTGTTCGAGCCGCGCGACGATCTTCGCGACGGCCGAACGCGTCATGCCGAAGCGCAGCGCCGCCGCCGCGAAGCTGCCCAACTCCACGACGTCGACGAATTCGGCAACGCCTCTCAACCGCTCGTCCATGCAATTCCGCTCCGGTGGGATGACTGGCTTGTGTCCGTACTGGCGACAATCGTTGGCCGAATTCTCGCCAATGCATCCTCGTACGCAACACTATGATAGTCCGGACTATCTCGAAAAGGAGTGGACATGCACGCATGGCAAGTGAAACCGGGCGACGGCATCGCCGGGCTTCGGCGCATCGACGCGACACCGCGCGCGCTCGGGCCGACCGACGTCGTCGTGAAGATCCACTCGGCCGCGCTGAACTATCGCGACCTGATGTTCGCGCGCGGCGACTATCTCGGCATCGGCACGGAAGCGCTGATCCCTGTCGCCGACGGCGCCGGCGAAGTCGTCGAAATCGGCCGCGACGTCACGCGATTCAAGCCGGGCGATCGCGTGATCAACACATATTTCCCGCACTGGATCGACGGGCCGGCCACACCGCGGAAAGTCTCGGGGTCGGCCGGCTCGCATTTCGATGGCGTACTCGCCGAACGCTTCGTGTCCGACGAAGCCGCGCTGGTCGCGATTCCCGCGCATCTCGATTACGACGAAGCAGCGACGCTGTCATGCGCGGGCATCACCGCCTGGAACGCGCTGTTCGTCGACGGCGGATTGGGGCCGGGCGCGACCGTCGTGCTGCTCGGCACGGGCGGCGTGTCGATCATCGCGTTGCAGCTCGCGCATGCGGCCGGGCTGCGCACGATCGTGACCTCGTCGAACGACGCGAAGCTCGAACGCGCCCGCACGCTCGGTGCGGACGCAACGATCAACTATCTCGCCACGCCCGAATGGCAGCATGAGGTGCTGCGGCTCACCGGTGGCGTCGGCGCGGATCTGGTCGTCGAAGTCGGTGGCCGCGATACGCTGCCGCGCTCGGTCGCCGCGACGAAGATGGGCGGCATCGTGTCGGTGATCGGCGGCCTCAGCAGCTTCGGCGGGCCGGAACTCGGGCTGCTGTCGCTGATCGGCGGCGTCCGGCAACTGCACGGATTCATGGTCGGCAGCCGCGCGATGCTCGACGACGTCGTGCGGCTCGTCGATGCGAAGCGGATCAAGCCGGTGGTCGATCGCGTGTTCGGCTTCGACGAAGCGCCGCAGGCGTATGCGCACCTGCAGTCCGGCCAGCATTTCGGGAAGGTCGTGATTCGCGTCGCGCAGTGATCGAAAAAGGTGGCGGGCTGCCGTCCGCCGCCTTCCGGCCCGGGTTCGTCAGAACTTGTGCCGGATCCCCGCATGGACCATCAACTGCTTCCCGTTCGATGACAAGTCGGCCGCGCCGGGGACGTACGCCTGATCAAGCGACGAACCGGTTGCATCGCCGGCGATCCGCTGGTACGCGCCCATCAGGTAGACGTCCGTGCGCTTCGACAGGTTGTAGTCGGCCATCAGGCCAATCGAATGGATCTTCGGCTTCGCCGCGCCCGTCGTCGCGTCGTAGCGCACCGTCGTGTACACGTACTGCGCGCCGACGAACAGGGCCGGCGTGAACTGGTACTTCCCGTTCACTTCGAAGTTCTGGTACTTGATCGACGTCACCGTGCCGCCGGCGAGCGGCCCGGTCGACGGTTCGATCGTCTCGTCGCCGAACAGGTATCCGACGTTCGCCGTGGGCCGCGTGACGTTGCTGTTCGTGTACGCGAATCCGACCGTCGCGGGCCCGGCCGTGTAGTTGACGCCCGCACCGAAGATCCGCAGCCGCGCCGACACGAAGTTCGCATCGGCGCCGACCGATCCGGAACCCGCGATCCCGCCGCCCGATGTCGCGCCCGGATTGTCCGCGTTCAGGAAGGCCGCACCGACGAGCAAGCCGCCCTGCTCGTACTGCGCGCCGACGCTCCACTGGCGATTGTTCGCGAAGCCCGTGTCATTGCTGAAGCTGTACGTGCCGCCGAACGAGAAGCCGGAGAAATCCGGGCTCGCGTACTTGACCGTATTGTTGACACGAAACGTGTTGCCCGTGTTGTCGTTGTCGAGCGGGTGCGAGAACGGATAGACGCCCCAGCTGCCGTTGGCGGTCGTCGGTGCGAGATAGTCGACCACCGAATCGTATTGCCGACCGAGCGTCAGCGTGCCGTAGCGCGTACTGCCCAGCCCCACGTACGCTTGCCGCCCGAACATGCGTCCGCCCTGTGCGAGCGTGCCGTTGTTCACGTTGAAGCCGTTTTCGATCTGGAACACGGCGTTGTATCCGCCGCCCAGATCTTCGGTACCCTTCAGCCCCCAGCGGCTTCCTTGCGCGAAGCCGCTCGCCATCTGCCACGCGGCATGGCCGCCGACGTTGTTCGTATAGTCGATGCCCGCATCGACGAGGCCGTAAAGCGTGACACTACCCTGCGCGAACGCGGGTGCTGCGCACAGCGCCGGAATCGCGACGAAAAACGTTCTCCAGTTCATTTGGTATCCTTATTTATATTCTCATTCCTTCGCACACACCTGGTTCGATACGGTTACTTCGTGCCGTAGATGTCGAAGTCGAAGTACTTCTGGTTGATCTTCCGGTACGTGCCGTTCGCGAGGATCGTCGCCAGCGCGTGGTTGAACGCGTCGCGCAGGTCGTTATCCTGCTTGCGCAGGCCGAGCCCGTCGCCCTGTCCGAAATACTTCACGTCGCCGATCGGTGCGCCGACGAACATGTAGTCCTTGCCCTGCGGCTTCTTCAGAAAGCCGTCACTGGCTGCGATCGACGCCTGAAACGCCGCGTCGAGTCGCCCCGACACGAGATCGGCATAGACCTGATCCTGATTCTGGTAAGACACGACCTGTACGCCAGCCGGCTGCCAGTTCGCGATTGCGTAATCGGCCTGCGCGGAACCCTGCTCGACGCCCACGCGCTTGCCTTTCAGCGCATCGGCCGTCGGCAGCAGCGGCGAGCCCTTGTGCGCGATCAGCCGCGCAGGCGCATTCGAGATGCGGTTCGTGAAGGCGATCTGCTGCATCCGCTTCGGCGTGATCGTCATCGACGACGCAATCACGTCGAACTTGCGCGCGAGCAGGCCGGGAATCATCCCGTCGAAGCTCGACTCGACCCACACGCAATGTGCATGCAGTTCCGCGCACATGGCATTCGTGATGTCGATCCCGAAGCCCGTCAACGTGCCGTCGGGCAGCTTGTATTCGAGCGGCGGATAGGTCGGATCGACCCCGAGCCGAATCTCCTTGCCGGTCCAGTCGCCGGCGTGCGCCGTCCCTGCCGCCAGCGCCACCGCGAGTACCGCCATCCACTGTTTCATTGCCTGTCTCCTTGTGTGAAGCATGAATCGAAATCGTCCGGCGCGTCAGGCGCCGGTTCATCGTGTATGCGGCATCACGCGAGATACCGCTCCGCCAGCGCGATCCAGTAGCTCGCGCCCGTCGCGAGGCACGCGTCGTTGAAGTCGTAGCCTGAATGGTGCAGCCCGCAACCGGTCGCACCGTCGCCGTTGCCAACGCCATTGCCGATCGACAGGTAGCTGCCGGGGCAGACGTCGAGCATGAACGCGAAATCCTCGCTCGCCGCGATCGGCCGCATGTGCGGAATCAGCGCCGCGTCGCCGCCCCATTCGCGGGCCACGTCGCGCGCAAATGCCGTTTCCGCCGCATGGTTGACGAGCACCGGATAGCCGTACCGATAGTCGATTTCGACCGTGGCGCCGTAGCTCGCGGCCTGCCCGTGCACGATCGCGCGAATGCATCGTTCGAGCAGTGCACGCACGTCCGGGGACAGCGCACGCACGCTGAGTGCCAGTTCCGCGTACGACGGGATCACGTTCGACGCGGTGCCCGCATGAATCGAGCCGGCCGACACGATCGCGAGATCCTGCGGATTCACGTTGCGCGACACGACCGTCTGCAACGCCATCACGATCGACGCGCACACGACCACCGGATCGACCGCCGTGTGCGGCGCGGCACCATGCCCGCCGCGCCCGATCACGCGCACGTGCACCTCGTCGGCCGATGCCATCGCCGGGCCGTCGCAGAAGCCGAGAACGCCGGCCGGCAGGCCCGGCACGTTGTGCATCGCGAATACCGCATCGCACGGAAACCGTACGAACAATCCGTCGTCGATCATCCGCTTCGCGCCGCCGAGCCCTTCTTCGGCCGGCTGGAAAATCAGGTTCAACGTACCGGTGAAGCGCGCACGCCCGGCAAGACAGCGGGCCGCCGCGAGCAGCATTGCCGTATGACCGTCGTGTCCGCATGCGTGCATCACGCCATCGTGTCGGCTGGCATGCGGCAGCGCGGTCGTCTCCTGGATCGGCAGCGCATCCATATCCGCGCGCAACCCGAGCCGTTTCCCGACGCCGCGCGTCAACGTGCCGACCACGCCCGTGCCGCCGATTCCTCGTGTGACCTGATAACCCCATGTTGTCAGCAAACCAGCGACGAGATCGCTCGTCACATGCTCTTCGAAGCCGAGTTCCGGATGCGCATGAAGCCGGTGACGCAGCGCGATCATCTCCGTTTCGATGGCGGCCATTTCCGGCTGGATAGGATTTTGTTCCAACCCTGATTCTCCTTTGCACGTTCCGGTTGCCGATTGCTCCGATGACCAATCGTGGCCGAATCGTATGCAGCGGAAATCCCGTCGAACAGCCGCGCTTTCGTTATGATGACAACCTTTCGTTGTCGGGTATCACGCCATGAGCAGCATGAAACTGCATCAGTTGCAGGCCCTCGTCGCGAGCGCGGAGGCCGGCAGCATTCGCGGCGCGGCGCGTGCGCTCGGGCTGTCGCAGGCAGCCGTCACGCGCGCGCTGCGCGAACTGGAAGCGAGCGAGCGCCTGCCGCTGCTCGTGCGCGCGCCGGAAGGCATCGGCTTCACCGACTACGGAAAAACGCTGCTCACGCATGCGAAGCTCGTGCTGAAGCAGCTGGAACTCGCGCAGAGCGATCTCGAACGGATGCGCGGTCGCGTCGAAGGCCGGCTGAGCATCGGCATCACGCCGTGGCTCGCGACGACGTTTCTTGCGGAGACGGTTCTGCTGTTCCGCAAGCGGATGCCCGACGTGCGCCTCGAACTCCACGAAGCGCTGATGGCCGTCGCGCAGCCGCTGCTGCGCGACGGCAGCATGGACTTCGCGCTCGGGCATGTACCGCCGGCCGGCACGCAGGAATTTGCCTGCGAACCGATGCTGCGCTACGAGACGTCGGTCATGGTGCGTGCCGGCCATCCGCTCGAACGCGCGCGGTCGATCCACGACCTGCTCGACAACGACTGGGTGCTGAATTTCGCGGCCGACGGGCAGGCCGCACTCGTCGACTATCTGTTCACGCGCCATGGTGCACGGATCGACGAACGGCGCATCGTTCGTGCACAGTCGGTCGTCATGTTGCAGACGATGCTCGAACAGGCCGACATGTGCACGTGGTGCCCGACGATTCTCGCGGCCGTGCCGCCGTTCGGCGAACGGATGCGGCCCTTGCCGCTGAAGGAGACGTTCGAGCCGCGCGACCTCGGGATCGTCACGCGCCGCAGCAGCACGCTGAGCGACGCGGCGCGCTGCTTCATCGAGTGCCTGCTGCAGGTGATCCGCCGGCATGCAAGATCCGCACGCAAGGAAGATCTCGCACTGTTCAGGACGGTGTCGCTGCTGATCTGACGGCTTGCGCCGTCACGGCCCAAATCGCGACCTGCCGCGGCACCGGCTCACCACGCACCGGTGCCGCGGCAAGCGTCACGCCTCAGATCTTCGCGGTCAGCGTGATCCCGACCGTGCGCGGATCGCCGTACAGCACCGGATACGCGCCATATGACGGCAGCAGCTCGAGTTTCTTGTAGACCTTGTTCGTCAGGTTCGTCACGTAGCCCGTCACGATGTACTTCTGGTTCGGCGTCGTGTACGACACATGCGCGTTCAGCACCGTATAGCCGCCTTGCCACAACTGCGGC
This sequence comes from Burkholderia sp. BCC1999, assembly GCF_905339975.1. Taxonomy (NCBI): domain Bacteria; kingdom Pseudomonadati; phylum Pseudomonadota; class Betaproteobacteria; order Burkholderiales; family Burkholderiaceae; genus Burkholderia; species Burkholderia sp. BCC1999. Next base: position 93,774 of record NZ_CAJPHP010000011.1, read on the forward strand.
ATCGTCTGCCGCGTCGCGCTGAAGTACTCGCGGCTGCGGTAGTTCACGTCGCCGCCGGCCGTCAGCGTGCCGAACGACACCGGCACGCGATAGTCGAAGCCCGCGTTCAGCGTCGTGTGCGGCGAACGCGCGAACGAGTTCCCGACGGCCGTCGGCACGTAGCGGAACTCCGTGTAGCGCGTGTTCAGCATCCCGAGGTTCGCGAACAGGTACAGGCTGTTGACCGGCTGTGCCTTCAGCTCCAGCTCGAAACCGTCCGCGCGCCCCTGCCCCGCATTCGACAGCGTCGACACCGGCGGCCCGCCGAACGGGTTCGGCGCGAGCGCGAACACCTGGATGTCACGATAGTCGTAGTGGAACACGCTGGCGTTGACGATCAGGCGCTTGTCGAACCACTCGCTCTTGATGCCGACCTCGTAGTCGGTCAGGTACTCCGGCGACACGGTCGACACCGTGCTCTGCGTATAGGCGTTGCCGTTGTAGCCACCCGAACGGAAACCGCGCGCATAGCGGAAGTACGCGCGTACGTTGTTGCTGAGCGCATATTCGGGCGTGAGATCCCAGGTCGGCGCGCGCCACGTGTTCGTCTGGTTCTGCCGCGCGCTGACCGCGAGCGGCGACGACACCGACGATGGCGACCACCAGCTGTTCGGATCGCTGAACGTCACGTTGCCCGTATCCTGCAGCCCGGTCAGGTTGATGGTCTTGCGCTCGATCGTGTAGCGCAGCCCGCCCGTCACGTTGAAGCGGTCGGTGAACCGGTACTTCACGCTGCCGAAGATCGCCGCGCTCTGCGTGTGCTGCGTGAGGTCGGTCAGGTGATAGTACGCGGGCGACGGCGAACCCGGCAGTCCACCGCCGGCGCCCTGCTCGGCCAGTTGCTCCGTAAACAGGTGCGTGCCGACAAGCCAGCTCAGCCGGTCGCTCTGCGGCGATTCGAGCCGGAATTCCTGCGAGAACTGGCGGCTCGACAGGCGGTCGTGCGAACGCGCCGCGTCGAACGGCGAGTAGTCCTCGTCGTCCTGATACCAGCGGTGCAGCCCTTCGAACGCGGTGATCGACGTCAGCGACACCGCCGGGTTGATGCGCCAGTGCGCGGTCAGCGACGTGCCCCACGACGAGATGTGATCGCTCGACGGCGCATTGAGCGACACCGTGTACGGATCGCTCGACCCGACGAAACCGAACTGGTTCGCACCGCCGCGGCCCGCGCCTTCCGCGTGCCACGCGTTGCCGCCGCCCGTGTAGTTGCGGCCGTGGATATTGAACAGGAAGTCGGTGTCCGACGTCGGCACAGCCAGCACCTGGAAGCGCACCGCGTTGTCGTGGAAGCCGCCGAAGCGCCCCTGCTGCACGGTGTTCGTGTAGAAGCTGTCAGCATTCTCGTGATACACCGACACGCGTGCGGCCAGCACGTCGTTCTTGCCGATCGGCCCGCCGATCGCGGCTTCCGCGAGCCGGCTGTTGTACTGGCCGAGCCCGAGCTTGCCGTAGCCGCTCACGTCGAAGGTCGGCTTCTGCGACGTGATGCTGAGCGCGCCGCCCACGGTATTCTTGCCCCACAGCGTGCCCTGTGGCCCGCGCAGCACTTCGATGCGATCGAGGTCGAACAGCGGAAAGCCCTGCCCGAACACACTGTTGATGTACACGTCGTCGAAGTACACGCCGATCGGGCTCAGCGACAGGTCCGACGGATCGTTGCTGCCGACCCCGCGCAGGAACCAGCGCGGCCGTTCGCGGCCCTCGGTCGACTGCCCGGTGAAGTTCGGCACGTACTTCGTCACGTCGTTGATCACGCGCAGTTCGTTGTTCTTGATCGCATCGCCGCTCAGCGCGCTCACCGCGACCGGCACGTCCTGGATGCTCTCCTTGCGCCGGCGCGCCGTCACGGTCACCGTGCCGAGGTTCGTTTCGCGTGCGGCCGTCGCGCGGTTCGCGCGCGCCGGCTTCGGCGCGGCCACGACCGCGTCGTCCTGTGCCTGTTTGGCCGGCTTCGCGTCCGGCGAGCCCGCCGTCGACGCGCCGTCCTCTGCCCACGCCGGCAACGATACGGCGCCGCCCGTCAGCAGTCCCCCCAGCGCGGTGACGATTAGTTTTTTCCTGAACATCGATGAGTCATCCTGTTTGATCGGTTGAACGCACGTGCGAGCTACGCACGGGTTCTCTCTTGCAATTCGGATGCCAGCATCGACAAGCCCGTCGCACCGGGCTTCCGGCGCGCATGCGGTCCCGGTGTTGCTGCATGCGCATCTGTGGAAGGATGCAAACTGCTTGCCACGCAACACCGGCGTCGACAATCGTCAGGACAGCTTCGCAGGCAGCGTCTGCGCCGCACCGCGACGGCCTTGCGCAAACCGCAGCGCGAACGCAACCAGCACGACGACGGGCAGCCAGCACAGAAAGACTGCCGGCAACCCGACGATCGGCACGAGCGCACTGCCGGCCAGCGGGCCGCAGAACGCGCCGGTCATCGACGCGAGGTTGTAGAGGCTCGACACCTGGCTCTTGTCGGCCGGGTGACGACCGAGATGCTGCATGTTGACGAGATGCAGCAGCGACGACCCGGCGCACAGCGCGGCGAGCCCCGCGCCGACGATCCACGCGTCGTGCGCGAGGCCGAGCGCGAGCAGCCCGGCGACGACGCCCGCGAGGCTGAGGCCATGGCAGCGGCGCTCCGTCATCCGCTGCGCGGCGTGCCCGAGCCCGAACAGCGCGATCACCGCGACGACGCCCTGCAGGGTCAGCAGCGCGACGGCGCCCGACTGCGACAACCCGAGATACTGAATGGCGAGCACGACCGTAAAAGTGCCGGCGAGCGAGCGCGTCGCGCTGTTCACGGCCTCGATCACAAGCTGCTCGCGCACGTCGCGGCTCCAGGCGAGCGCGAGCAACGCACGCAGGCCGCCGGTTGCGGGTTGCGCGCCGCGTGGCGGCTGCTCCGCATCGCCGAGCAGCATCCGGCTGAACAACGCCATGCCTGCGAAGCTCGCCGACACCGCGCAGAACGTCGCGACCGCGCCATGCGCGCCGATCAGCCAGCTCGCGAGCCACGGCCCGGCCATGCCCGTTCCGATCGACATGGCCGCGCGATACCAGCCTGCGCGCGCGAGGCCGATCTGCGCGAGACGCGCGAGGAACACGCCGTTGATCGACACGATCCGGAACGGGATGCACAACCCGATCAGCGCCTGCATGAGCGCGATCAGCGGCCATGCGCCGGTGAACGGCATGACGAGATTGAGCAGCATCGGCCCCATGCTCGCGGCGAAGTACACGCGCCGCGCGCCATAGCGCGCAACCAGCAGCCCGGCCGGCAACGTCATCAGCGCGATGCCGAGCGGCTCCATCGCGGCGATGATGCCAAGCCGCGCGCTGTCGACGCCGAGCGCGAGCGCATACAGCGTCGTCGCGAGCTGCGCCATGCTGATCGTCGTGCCGCTGGCGAGCGCCATCAGCATGAAGCCACCGCTGAAGCGCTCGCGCCGCCATGCGTCGGTAATGCGCGCCGGCGTACTCACCGCGACAGCGTCGCGATGCCGTCGAGCGCGCGCCGGTCGATCCACGCTCGCACATCGAAGTCGGCGGGCAGGAACCGCCAGTCGACCAGGAAGCGCTTGAAATCGTCGAGCGCGGCGATCGACGCTTCGTCGAGATCCGTGCGCAGCCGCCGGTGCACGTCGGCGCCGTATGCAAGCCGCAGCCAGTCATGGCCCGAGCCCGTCTCGCGGCCGAGATAGCCGAGCACTTCCTGCTCGTGCTCGCGCGCCCAGCCTTCGACATCGGTCACGCGTGCGAGGAAGCGGCTGACGATGCCGGGATGACGCTCGAGCGTCGACGCATTGACGGTCAGCGGCCGCGGCGAACCGTTGTTGATGCGGATCTGCGGATCGGGATGAAACCCGATGTCGACGACCGGCTGCGCGCCGATCAGGTGCGCGGTTTCCAGCCCGAGCGAGCCCTTCACGTAGATCGCGTCGACGTCGCCACGCACGAGCGCGGCCGCCTCGGCCGCATAGAGCCGCCGGCTCGACAGGCTCGCGGGATGGCTGAACGCCGCGTCGCGAGTGACCGGCGTCGACGTCGGGGCGCGCAGGTTCGACGCCGGGACGTCGATCCATTCGACATCGTCGGGGCCGAGCCCGTCGAGCGACAGCGCGCTGACGAAGCCGCGCAACGCGGCCGCGCGGAAGATGTCGATGCGCTCGCCGTCGCGGCGCGGCAGGCCGATGCGGCGCCCGCGCAGGTCCTTCGGGCGCGTCAGGCCGGCTTCCGGCAGCGCGACGATCGCCTGTGCCTCGTCGACCCAGGTCAGCGCGACCACACGCGTGTCGGCGCCCGCCGCGCGCGCCCACAGCGCGGGAATGCTGCCGCCCTGCCGGAACGCGTTGTCGAGCGAATGATCGACGTGCGCGTGATGCAGCGCCACGTGCTGGCTTTCCTGCAGCGCGCGCACGGTGATGCCGTCGCCGGCGAATTCGCTGTCGAGCCAGCCGAGATGCGCGGCGATGCCGAGCGGCGTCGGCACCGGACAGCGCGTGTACCAGATCGACTGAACGTTGTGTGAAGCCGTGGTGCTCATGGATGCGTTCGCAAATGAAGTCGTGAAAGGCGCGTCAGGCACGCGGCGCGGTCAGCACCGAAAGTCGCGTGATGCCGGCGTGCTCGATTGCGGCCATCAACTTCGCGACGGTGCCGTACGGCACATGCTCGTCGGCCTGCAGATCCAGCGCGACGTCGGGCCGGCCCGCTTTCAGCGCGGCCAGCTCGGCCGGCACCGCGGCGAGCGCGACCGCGCGCTTGTCGAGATACACGACACCCTTCGCGTCGACGCTCACGGTGACGTTCGGCTTGCGGTCGGCGGGCGCGGTGGCGACGGTGTTCGGGAGCGTCACGTGTACCGCGTTGTTGAGCAGCGGCGCGGTGACGATGAAGGCGACGAGCAGCACGAGCATCACGTCGACGAGCGGCGTGATGTTGATTTCGCTGAGCACGTCGTCGTTGTCGGAAGAGGACGAGAAAGCCATTATGCGAACGCCTCCTGACGGGTGTCGCCGGCACGGCGTGCCGGTGCCGCAGCGGGCACGGCGGCCGGCACGCGGAAGCCGGCCTTCTGCGCGAGCGTGACGAAGTCGGTCGCGAACGCGTCGAGGTCGGCCGATGCGGCCTTCACGCGGCGTACGAAGAAGTTGTACGCGAGCACGGCCGGCACCGCGACCGCGATGCCGATCCCGGTCGCGACGAGCGCCTCGCCGATCGGCCCCGCGACGACGTCGATGCTCGCCGACGCGCTGTGCGTGATCGCGGTCAGCGCATGGATGATGCCGAACACGGTGCCGAACAGGCCGACGAACGGCGCGGTGCTGCCGATCGACGCGAGCACGGCAAGCCCCGCTTCCTCGCGCCGGCGCGCATTGTGGATCTGCTGCCGCAGGTGACGTTCGAGCAGGTCGTGGCGGCTCCAGCTGTGTTCGAGATCGTGCGCGCTGCTTTCGTCGGCGCGCAGGAGCGCGTCGAAGCCCGTCGCGGCGAGTTCGCCCACCGGGCTGTTCGCGCCGTCGAGTGCGGCCGCATCGTGGAAGCTGTTTGCGGCCCAGAACGCGCTGACGTAACGCCGGTTGCGGGCGCTCGACCGCAGGCTCTGGATCGCCTTCACGACGATCAGCGTCCACGTGACGACGGAGAAGACGACGAGCAGCCAGAGCGCGCCCTGGACGATGAAGGTGGTCGGAATACCGTTCATGATGTGAGTTCCTTGAAAAATGTGGCGGGCTGCCCGACGGGTCAGCCCAGCTTGAAATCGATCGGCACGTTGACCCAGCCGTCGACGGCTTCGTCACCGCGCTTCGCGGGTACGAACGTCCAGCGCTTCACGGCAGCCACCGCCGCGTTGTCGAGCAGGCGGCGGCCGCTGCTCGTGCGAACGTCGACGGAATCGGGCGTGCCGTTCGCGAGCACGTGCACGCGCAGCACGACGTGCCCTTCCCAGCCCTGGTCCTGCGCGAATGCCGGATAGTCGGGCGCCGGGTTGCGCAAGTACGCCGCGTCGCCGATCGGTGCGGTTTCACGCACGGGTGCGGGCGGCGCAGGCGCCGCGGCGGCCGGGGCTGCGATGGCTGGCGCCGTCGGCGCGGGCGCGGCTTCGCGCGACGCCTGCGGCACGGCGGCCGGTGCGGGCGCCGGATGTGGAACGGCCGTGCGCGGCGTCTGAGCCTTCGGCGGGGTCGGCGCCTGCTTCAGCGGCTTCGGCGGCACGACCGGCGGCGGCGGATGCGCGGCCTGCGGCAGCGGCTCGGGCGGCCGTGTCAGTTCCACCGTCATCGGCAGTGGCCGTGGCGGCTGCACGGGCGGTGCGGCGGGCGCACGCGCAGCCAGTAGCGCGACACCCACATGGAGCACCGCGACGACCAGCGCAATCGCGCCCACGCCGCGCCATCCGTTCGCAGGTACCGGCCGTGCGTCAGCCTGCGCGGACGGCGCCACCGAAGGCGGCCGCGCAACCGCTGCAACCGCCGCCGCGCGCGGCGCAGCACGCGCCGCATGCCGGCGCGCCGGCGGCGCGCCGTATTCCATCGTCAGCCCTGTCATGTTCGACTCCTTGCAATGACGCGCCGCGGCGCGCTACGCGACCCACGCATGGCGGTGCCGGTCGATCTGCGTGAACGGCGCCGGATCGACCCAGGCGCGCGCATCGAAATCGCGTTCGAGAAAGCCCCACTCGACGAGGAAATCCTTGAACGCGACCAGACCGTCGATCGACGTCGGCGCGAGCCCCGTCTCCAGATGGCGGTGCACATCCGCGCCGTACGCGTAGCGCACCCACTCGTCGGACGCGCGCGTTTCGCGGCCGATATAGGCGACCGTCTCCGCCGGGTGGCGCGCGGCCCAGTCGCCCGCACCGACCACGACCGACAGGAAGCGGCTCACGAGATCGGGGCGCGCATCGATCAGCGCGCGGTCGACGGTCAGCGTGCGCGGCGTGCCGTTGCCGATCCGCACCAGCGGATCGGGATGCGCGCCGAGATCGATGACGACCTGCGCGTCGATCAGGTGCACGGTTTCCAGCCCTGCCACGCCCTTCACGAACACGGCGTCGACGTCGCCGCGCACGAGCGCCGCGATCTCGATTCCGTACTCGTGCGGGCCGCGCGTGAACGAAGCAGGCCCGGTGTGGCGCTCGCGCGTGTCGGGCAGGTCGACCCATTCGGCGTCGCCGTGGCCGAGCCCTTCCAGCTCGAGCGCGCTCAGGAAACCCTTGAGCGCGGCGGCCCGCCAGAAGTCGATGCTGATCGGATGACGCGGCAACCCGAGCCGCCGGCCGCGCAGATCGCGCGCGGTGCGGATGCCGCGCTCGGGCAGCGTGACGATCGCCTGGAATTCGTTGGTCCACGACAGGCCGATCACGCGCGTATCGGCGCCGCGTGCCCGCGCCCACAGCGCGGGAATGTTGCCGCCCTGCCGGAACGAGTGCGGCAGGCTGTGATCGAAGTGGGATTCGCGCTTGTCGGCATCGGCCGTCTCCTGCAGCGAATTCAGCACGATGCCTTCCGGCCCGAACTCTTCGTCGAACCAGCCGCGATGCACGGCAATGCCGAGCGCGGTCGGCACCGGGCAGCGCGTGTACCAGAGTGCGTCGCAGGCGGTGGCCTGCGCAGCGAGTGTCGTCATGGTGAGTGTCCTTGTCGATGTCGTTGTGATGCGCGGAGAAACAGCCGCGCTCAGGCGCCGGCCACGCGCAGCGCTGCCTGCGTGCCGCGTGCGTTCAGCGCGCCTTCGACGAGCGGCAGCACTTCCTCGCCCACGCGGTACGCCTCTTCGAGATGCGGGTTGCTCGCGAGGATGAAGGTCGACACGCCGATGTCGACGTATTCCGCGAGCCGCTCGGCCACCTGCTCGTGGCTGCCGACGATCACGCAGCCGGGGCCGCCGCGGATCTGCGACATCCCGGCCCACAGGTTCGGGCCGACGATCAAGTCGTCGAAGTGCTGCGTGTTGCCCTGATGCAGCGCGAACTGGCGTTTCGCGCCGACCGATTCCGACGATTCGCCGCGCCCGCCGAAACCGCTGCGCGTCGTGTCGCCCACCGTCGCGAACATCTGCCGCAATTCGGCCCAAGCCTGCTCCTCGGTCTCGCGCGCCAGGATGTCGATGCGCATGCCGAAGCGCAGGTCGCGCTCGGCGTTCTGCCGGTCGAGCGCGCGGCGCGCCGCATCGATCACTTCCTTCTGCTTCGCCAGCGGCTCCCCCCAGCTCAGGTGCACATCGCCGTGTTTCGCGGCGACCGCGAGCGCGGCGTCGCTGGCGCCGGCCAGGTAAAGCCGCGGCGGTTTCTGCCCGCTCAGTGGCGGCAGCAGGCCGCCGGCTTCGACGCGATAGAAGCGCCCATCGAACGTGAACGGCTCGCCAGCCGCGACACCCTTCACGACGTCGAGGAATTCGTCGGTGCGCGCATAGCGGCTGTCGTGATCGATGAAATCGCCATACGCGCGCTGGTCGGGGCCGCCACCGCCCGTGACGACGTTCCACTCGACGCGGCCGCGGCTGATCCGCTGCAGGCTCGCGGCCATCTGGGCCGCATAGACGGGATGCACGAAATGCGGCTGCAGCGCGATCAGCAGCCGCAGCCGGCGCGTCTCGCGCGCCAGCGCGGCCGCGACGACCCACGGCTCCTCGGTGAAGCGGAAGATCGGAATCAGCGCGCCATGGAAGCCGGCGATGTCGGCCGCGCGGGCGACCTGCGACAGATAGTCGATGTAGCCGAAATCGTCGTCGTCGACTTTCGGCGCGACGCGCGATGCGCGCTGGCGGTTCCATTCGCCGCGCGTATGCAGATCGTGCGCGCGCCTGCCGTCGCCGTGCATCGGCAGGCGCCACAGAAATTCAACAGCCATCGGGGTTCTCCTTGTCGGCCCGTTCGGATTGCGTGCGGCACCGGCGTGCCGCGCGTATGCAGCGCTGTAAAGCACGCGGTGTGCCAACGCGCTCGCCGCCCCGCATGCGCGGCCGCCGGCCAGCACGCGCGACGCCTTGCGGGCCGGGCGTCGACGGCACTCGATGGACACCCGCCGCACGTTGCCGACATCACGCAAACGAACCGTCGTCGTGCTGCTGCACCGGCCGCACCGGTGCTGCACGCGCAACAGCACCCGACGCGACTGTTGCTCACGCAACAGGCGATGCACCGGCCGGCGCGCCATGCATCGCGCGCGATGCCCGCGCCGCGTGCCGCACGGCCGTCTCCGCTCACTGGCCCGGAACTTGCAACGTGGTACGGCCCGCGCGTGCGACACCGCGCATCGACCACGCTTACCCAGACAGGGGAATCTCACACATGACAGACAGGCCCGATTCGTCATCGGACAAGCAGCAGACGTTCTGGTACGCCCGATCGCCCGTGCCGACGCCGCTCGGCATTGCCGTGCACCTCGGCTGGCTCAATGGCGAGACGTCGGCCGACGGCGTCGCGATCCGCTCGCCGCGCGGCGCCACGCGGCACGATGTGTCGTCGATCAGCGATCACACGCTCGCGCAGTCGTTCCGCCAGGGTGGCAGCATCCCCGCGATGTGGGCACGCTCGAACGACGCAAACACGCGCGTGATCGGACTGTCGTGGGTCGACGAATCGCAATTGATCCTCACGCGGCCCGAGTCGGGCATCCGCTCGGTGAAAGCCTTGCGCGGGCGCCGGATCGCGATCCCGAGCCGCCCCGACGACCGCATCGACATCTTTCGCGCGTCGGCGCTGCGCGGCTTCGTCAACGCGCTGAGCCTCGACGGACTGACCACGCGCGACGTCGAGCTCGTCGACGTGCGAGCCCGCACGCTACAGGCCGTCGGGCCCGCGCGCGCGGCAGACCTGTTCGCGTCGCCCCATGGCTTTTCGAGCCGCGCGCTGTACGCGGCCGAAGCCGGCGCGCTGCTGCGCGGCGAAGTCGACGCGATCTACGTCAAGGGCTCGACCGGCCTCGAGATCGCGCAGCTGATCGGCGCGCACGTCGTGATCGACATCGGCTTCCATCCGGAGCGCTCGATCCGCAACAACAACGGCACGCCGCGCCCGCTGACGGTCAACGCGGACGTGCTCGCGAACCATCCGGACATCGTTGCCGGCTTCCTGAAGCTCGTGGTCGCTGCCGGTGAATGGGCGAGCACGCATCCCGACGAAACCGCCCACTACGTCGCCGGCGAAACCGCGTCGTCGATCGACTGGGTGCGCGCCGCATACGGCAATCAGCTGCACCGCCATCTCGGCGTCAATCTCGACGACGAATCGATCGCCGCGCTCGACGAATTCAAGACGTTCCTGCACATCCACGGCTTTCTGGAGGCCGACTTCGACGTCTCCGACTGGATCGACCCGCGCCCGCTCGCCGACGTGCTGAGGCCGTCGCTGCAGAAGCGCGCGTGAGCCCCTTTACCGTTCACTGTTCGGGACCATCATGAAACACACGCTTTCCCTCGCCTTTTTGCACCGCCGTCTCCGCACACTGCTCGCCGCGCTGCCGCTGGCCGCCGCATCGCTCGCGGCACCGGCCGCGCATGCGCAAGACGCCCCCAAGGTCGTGCGCATCGCCGTCGTCGCGTATTCGAGCGGCGGCAAGACGCAATATGCTGGCGCCTCCGCATTGATCGACGCCGACAAGTCGCTCGAGAAAGCGCTCGCCGCCAGGCATGTGAAGCTGCAATGGGTGCCCGTGTCGACCGCAGCGGTCGGCACGCTCGTCAACGAGGCATTCACGAACGGCAGCATCGATTTCGCGGGATACGGCGACCTGCCGTCGGTCGTCGTCAACGCATCGGGCACGCACACGCGCCTGATCGTGCCGGGCGGCGTCGGCAGCAACACGTATCTCGTCGTGCCGGCCGGCTCGGCCGCGAAATCGATCGTCGACCTGAAGGGCAAGCGCATCGCGCTCAATCGCGGCCGGCCGTGGGAAGTCACGTTCAGCAAGCTGCTCGCCGAGAACGGGCTGAAGCTGTCCGACTTCAAGATCTACAACCTCGATCCGCAGGCCGGCGCGGCGGCCGTCGCGGCCGGCCGCGTCGACGGCTTCTTCACGCTGTCCGACGCGTATTCGCTCGTCGACAAAAATGTCGGCAAGATCATCTGGTCGACCAAGACCGCGCCCGACGACTGGAAGATGCGCGCGGAACTGTGGGCGTCCGACGATTTCGTGCGACGCTACCCGGACATCACGCAGCTCGTCGCGACGGCCTACGTGCGCGCCGCGCACTGGATCTCGCAGCCGCAGAACCGCGACGCCTACGTGAAGATCCTGAGCGCATCGGGCCAGCCCGAAAGCGTGGTGCGCCGCGAATACGCGGACGAATCGACGCCGTGGAAAGAGCAATGGACGCCGCTCTTCACGCCGGCGCTGACCGGCCACTACCGCGACGTCGTCGCGTACAGCCGCCAGGCCGGCCTGACGTCCGCGCCGGTCGACGTGAACGCGTTGCTCGCGCCGACCTTCGTCGCGACCGCGCTCAAGCAGCTCGGCCTCGACGGCTACTGGCGCGCCGACGCCACGCGCGTCGCGAACCGCTGATGCCGGCGCGCGCCCTCTCGCGGAACGGCTTGCGCGCGGTCCGCCTGCCCGGCATCGCACGGCTCGGTGAGCACGCGCTGTGGTGGGTCACGCCCGTCGCGTTCGCCGCGCTGTGGTGGCTCGCGAGCGCGCAGCGCTGGTTCCCGCCGCAGCTCGTCGTGCCGCCCGAGCGCCTCGCGGCGACGCTGCGCGCCCTGCTCGACACCGGCGAGCTACGCGACAACCTGCTGATCACGCTGCATCGCCTCGCGCTCGGTTTCTCGATCGGCGCAACCGGCGGCGCCGCGTTCGGCATCCTGCTCGCACGCAGCCGCCTGTTCTCCGACTATCTTCGGCCGACGTTCGACCTGCTGCGACAAGTGCCGACGCTCACGCTGATCCCGCTGCTGATCCTGCTGATCGGCGTCGACGAACCGCTGAAGCTCGTCGTCGTCGGCAAGGCCGTGTTCTTCCCGGTCGCGCTGGCCGCGTACACGGGCGTGCACGACGCGCCGCGCGATCTCGTCGAGATGGCGCGCCACTACGGGCTCGGCCGCTTCGCGTTGCTGCGCGACGTGCTGCTGCCGGCCGCGTTGCCGCCGCTGCTGACGGGCGTGCGGATCGCGCTCGCGCGCGCGTGGCTCGCGCTCGTCGCGGTCGAGCTGCTCAGTGCCGATAGCGGAATCGGCCAGATGATGGAACTCGCGCGGCAGATGCTGCGGCTCGACGTGGTGCTCGTCGACGTCGCGGTGATCGGCTTGATCGGCTTCGCGCTCGACCGATCGATCGCGCTCGTGCAGCGCTACGCATTGCGCTGGCAGACACCCGCGCGCTGACTTTGACTGGAACCGCTTCGGCATGACCTTCGCTACCCGCGCTTTCTCGTTCGCCCCGCTGCGCCGCCGCGCGCGCGGCCTCGTCGTACCGGCCTTGCTGGTTGCCGCATGGCAAGTCGCATCGTCCGGCGACGCGGCCCATCAATATGCATTCGTGCCGCTGCAGCAGGTCGCTGCAGCGTTCGTCGAACTCGTCCGCAGCGGCGAGCTCGCGACCGATCTCGGCGCGAGCCTGCGCCGCACGACGCTCGGGCTGGCGTCCGGCGTCGCGGTCGGGCTGCTGTTCGGCGCGGCGATGGCGCGTTCGACGCTCGCACGCAAGCTCGCCGAACCGGCGTTCCAGGCGCTGCGCTACGTGCCGCTGCTCGGGCTGATCCCGCTGCTGAGCCTGTGGGTCGGTACCGGCGAGTTCGCGAAGGTGTTCATCATCGCGCTCGCCGCGTTCTACCCGATGACTACCGCCAGCTTCGACGGTCTGCGCCGCGTCGATCCGCGCTATGTCGAGCTCGCGCAGTCGTATCGGCTGACGCGTATCGGCCTGTGGCGCGACGTGCTGATTCCGGGTGCGTTGCCCGACCTGCTCTCGGGCGTCCTGCAGGCCGTGCCGTTCGCGTGGATCACCGCGACCAGCAGCGAACTGCTGTTCAACACGGGAGCCGGGGTCGGCAGCCTGATGCAGAACGCGCAGGCCGGCGCACGCGCAGACGTGCTGCTCGTGTGCGTACTGGGTGTGACGATGCTGGCCGTCGGGATGAGCTCGTTATGCGAGCGGATCGCGCAGCGCGCGCTGCGCTGGCGCGATCACGCCTGACGACGCAGCCGCGCGTCGGCGTCGCTCGCGTCGCGCGGTTTCAGGATGCCGAGCTGCGCGAGCCGTGCGCGCACGATGTTGCGCGACTGGTCGAGCAGGCGTGACATGCGCAGCTGGTTGTGCTCGCTGTAGTCGAACACGCTGCGGTAGACGGTGTCCTCGATATGCTGCCACAGCGCCGGCGTGCCGAGATCCAGCAGCTCGATCACCGCATGACGCAGCGCATCGGTCGCTTCGGCCACGTCGCGCGCACGGCGCGGAGGCGCCGCCGCCGCGCCCGGCGCATCGGTCGTGTCGGGCGCAAGCGACAGCGCCGAGAACTGCAGGTCGCCGACGTCGATCGCCCCGCCCGCGCAGATCAGCATCGCGTGGTGGATCACGTTTTCCAGTTCGCGGATATTGCCGGGCCACGCGTGCGCGTGCAGCCGCGCGCGCGCGGCGTCGGTCAGCGTCGGCGCGGTCACGCGCAGCCGCTTCGCATAGGTGTCGATGAAGTGCTCGATCAGCGGTGCGATGTCGCCCGGCCGCTCGCGCAGCGGCAGCAGGCTCAGTTTCACGACGTTGAGCCGGTAGTACAGATCCTCGCGGAAATTGCCCGCGCGCACCGCGGCTTCGAGATTCACGTTGGTCGCCGCGACGAGCCGCACGTCGATCTTCACGGTCTTGCGCGAGCCGACCGGCGTCACCTCGCGCTCCTGCAGCACGCGCAGCAGCTTGACCTGCGCGGACAGCGGCAGGTCGCCCACTTCATCGAGAAACAGCGTGCCGCGATTCGCGGATTCGAACCAGCCAGGCTGGCTGTTGATCGCACCGGTGAACGCGCCGCGCTCGTGGCCGAACAGCTCGCTTTCGATCAGCGTCTCCGAAAACGCGCCGCAGTTGACCGCGACGAACGGACCGTCATGGCGCTCGCTCAGCGAATGCACGAGGCGCGCGATCAGCTCCTTGCCGGTGCCGCTTTCGCCGGTGACGAGCACCGTCGCATCGCTCGGCGCGACGAGCTGGATGCGTTCGAGCAGCACCCGCGATTTGGGATCGTCGAACGTCAGTGCCTTCGCGCGGATCGTGATCGCGTGCGAAGTCGGGTCCGGCAAGCTGAAAATGGCCATGGCACGACCGGCGTGTTGAACGGGGAAGGTTCGACGATAGCAAGACGCGCGCCGGCCACGAACCAATTCATCGAGCTATCGGTATGACGGCGGCCGGATTGCGCCGGCCGCCGCACGGCGTCATGCAAGGCCGGTCATCTTCCATTGCTGTTCGAGCGCGCCCGGCCCGAAGTCGAGCGAGCCGCCGAGCGGTTCCGCAAGTGCCTGGAAATACGCCGCTTCCTCGAGAATCAGGATGTACTTCGACACGTCGATGATCGACTTGCCCCAGAACGTCGCCCCGCCGTTCGCCTCGATGATCGCCGGCACCTCGGGATCGCGCCGGATCGTGTCGACGATGAAGCGCGGCTCGCCGGGACGGCGATCGACATACACCGGAATCTCGCGGGCGCGCGTGTAGCGCGCGGCCGGCGCATAGCGGATCGGCAGCGGACGATGCGCGCTCGCCCATGCACCGAGGTACGGGCCGTGTACGTGAATCACGACGTCGACCTCTGGTGCCTCGCGGAACACGCCCGCGTAGCGCGGGCCGTTGCCGCCCGCGCGCGCGTCGCCGTGCAGTACGTCGCCGTCGAGCGTCACGACGACGGGCTGGATTTCCTGCGACGCAGCCCACGGGCTCGGCGCCGACAGCGCGACGACGAGTTCCGTGCCCGGCACGCGCTGAAACGCCTGGAACGTGTTGGTCGCGGACAGCGTGCGGGTTTCCTTCAGCACGCGCGCGGCCTGCGTGAATTCGCGCGTGGCGCGTTCGACGAATGCCACGAGTTCGCCGCTGTCGATGGCTTGGGTGACGGACATGATGACGGTTTCCTTGATCGGGTGGACGGAAGCGCTTGCATCGCAACACCGCGACGCACGGCCACCCGATCAGCAGCAATCGTGCCAGCCGAGCATTACGCACGGCGCAGGCCGGCTGGCGCGGCACGGGCGCGCGATGCGTGACTCGCGCGGTGCCGACTCTGCATATGCGTCTGTTGCGGGAGCAACAACGCGCCGACCGCGATTGCTGCACGACGCGCAGCCGATACGCGTGCGCGATCCGTGCGGTGCGGATCGATTGCCCGTCACATCGCGCGCGGCGTGCGCAACGCGCCCGCTGGTTCAAAACTTGCGTCGTGGTCGACCCGCACCTGCCTTGCACGGCGCATCCGATCTTATCGACCTTCATCCGACCATGACGCTTCTTCCCCTGCGCGGCCTCGCCGCACGCACGCTACTCGTCTCGGCAATCGCCGCTTCCACCGTCATTTCGCACGCGGCTTCACCCGGCCGCGTTCCCGCACCCGATCCGTTGCAGGGCGACGGCCGCGTGTCCGCGTTCTACACGTGGGACCACGACATTCCAGCCACGCCCGGCGTGCTGCTGCGCTCCGAACCGCTGCCCACGACGCTCGGGCTCGCGAGCGCCGGGCAGCAACTGCGCATTCTGTATGCCTCGACCGACGGTGTCGGCGGCCACACGCCGATCGCCGTGTCGGGCGCGCTGTTCGTGCCACGCGGCCAGCCGCCGGCGGGCGGCTGGCCGATCGTCGCATGGGCGCACGGCACGTTCGGGATGGCCGACATCTGTGCGCCCTCCTGGTTCGGCCGTTCGTATCGCGACGTGCGCTACCTGAACGCATGGCTTCAGCAAGGATTCGCGGTGGTCGCGACCGATTACCAGGGTCTCGGCACGCCCGGCCCGAATCCGCAGCTCAACAATCGTTCGAACAGCTACACGCTGCTCGACAGCGTACGCGCGGTGCTCGGCGGCGTGCCGGGCCTCGCGAACGAAGTCGTGCTCGTCGGCCAGTCGCAAGGCGGCTCGGCCGTGTTCGCGGCGGCCGGCTACGCACCCGCCTATGCGCCCGAACTCACGATCCGCGCGACCGTCGCGACCGGGACGATCTACAACGCGTCACGCGCCACGCTCGCTTCGCTGCCGAAGTTCGAGACGGCCTACCGGCGCGATGCCGAGCGCGTCGATCCGACACTCGCGTACCAGTTCTACTCGGTGCTGTCCGCGCAGCAGATCGACCCTTCGTTGCGCGCCGACGAAGTGCTGACCGACCGCGCGCTGCCGATCCTCGAACAGGCGCGCATCAGTTGCCTCGCGTCGCTCGAAGACGACGCGGCGCTCGCACACCTCACGCATGCGAATACCGTGAAGCCGGGCGGTGACGCGAGGCTGCAGGCGTGGTGGGACGACTACCTGAAATACCCGACGCTGAAGATCGCCACGCCCGTCTTCATCGGCGCGGGCGCCGACGACGGGCTGGCGCCGCTCGAACTCGCGCTCGCGAAGGATGCGTGCGCGGCCGGCACGACCGTCGAGGCGCACCTGTATGCGGGCCGCGAGCACAACGGTACCGTGAACGCGTCGCTGGCCGATTCGATTCCGTTCGTGAAGCGCGTGCTGGCCGGCGAGACGATTCGCCCGGTCTGCTCGCCGGTCGCGCAGCAGGCCGTGTCGCAATAGCCGGCTTCCTGCGCTTTGCACGACGGCGCGAATGCTTGTGCAAATCCGTTATTGGATCGCGCCGCCGCGCATTTTTATACTCGTCAGCACTCTCTGTTAAAGAGTGCCAGCCAATCCGGACAGAACAGCACAGGACGAAAAAATGAGCCTACGCCCCTTGCACGACCGCGTGATCGTGAAGCGACTCGACCAGGAAACCACCACCGCGTCGGGCATCGTGATCCCCGACAGCGCCGCCGAAAAGCCCGACCAGGGTGAAGTGATCGCCGTCGGCCCCGGCCGCAAGGATGCGGACGGCCAGCGCATCGTGCCCGACCTGCAGGTCGGCGAGCGCGTGCTGTTCGGCAAATACGCGGGCCAGGCCGTCAAAGTGGACGGCAACGAGTTTCTCGTGCTGCGCGAGGAAGACATCGTCGCGGTCGTCAATCAATAACGGAGCGCAATCATGGCAGCCAAGGAAATCATTTTCAGTGACATCGCACGCTCGAAGCTGACCGAAGGCGTGAACATTCTCGCGAACGCGGTAAAGGTCACGCTCGGGCCGAAGGGCCGCAACGTCGTGCTCGAACGCAGCTTCGGCGCGCCCGTCGTCACGAAGGACGGCGTGTCGGTCGCGAAGGAAATCGAACTCGCGGACAAGCTGCAGAACATCGGCGCGCAGCTCGTGAAGGAAGTCGCGTCGCGCACCAGCGACGCTGCCGGCGACGGCACGACGACGGCCACCGTGCTCGCGCAGGCGATCGTTCGCGAAGGCCAGAAATACGTGGCGGCCGGGCTCAACCCGCTCGACCTGAAGCGCGGCATCGACAAGGCCGTCGCAGCGGCCGTCGAGGAGCTGAAGAAGATCAGCAAGCCGACCACCACGAGCAAGGAGATCGCGCAAGTCGCGACGATCTCCGCGAACGGCGAGGAATCGATTGGCCAGCGCATCGCCGAAGCGATCGACCGCGTCGGCAAGGAAGGCGTGATCACCGTCGAAGACGGCAAGTCGCTCGCCGACGAGCTCGACGTCGTCGAAGGGCTGCAGTTCGATCGCGGCTACCTGTCGCCGTACTTCATCAACAATCCGGAGAAGCAGGTCGCCGAAATCGAAAGTCCGTACATCCTGCTGCACGACAAGAAGATCTCGAACATCCGCGACCTGCTGCCGGTGCTCGAACAGGTCGCGAAGTCGGGCCGCCCGCTGCTGATCATCGCGGAAGACGTCGAAGGCGAAGCGCTCGCGACGCTCGTCGTGAACAACATCCGCGGGATCCTGAAGACGGTCGCGGTCAAGGCGCCGGGCTTCGGTGATCGCCGCAAGGCGCTGCTCGAGGACATCGCGATCCTCACCGGCGGGCAGGTGATCGCCGAGGAAACCGGCCTGACGCTCGAAAAGGCGACGCTCGCCGAGCTTGGCCAGGCGAAGCGCATCGAAGTCGGCAAGGAAAATACGACCGTGATCGACGGTGCGGGCGATGCGAAGAACATCGAAGCGCGCGTGAAGCAGATCCGCGTGCAGATCGACGAAGCGACGTCGGATTACGATCGCGAGAAGCTGCAGGAACGTGTCGCGAAGCTCGCGGGCGGCGTCGCGGTGATCAAGGTCGGCGGCGCGACCGAAATCGAAGTGAAGGAGAAGAAGGACCGCGTCGACGACGCGCTGCACGCGACGCGCGCGGCCGTCGAGGAAGGCATCGTGCCGGGCGGCGGCGTCGCGCTGATCCGCGTGCGGCAGGCGATCCGCGAGCTGAAAGGCGTGAACGCCGACCAGGATGCCGGCATCAAGATCGTGCTGCGTGCGCTCGAGGAACCGCTGCGCCAGATCGTCACGAATGCCGGCGAGGAAGCGAGCGTCGTCGTCGCGAAGGTCGCGGAAGGCGCTGGCAACTTCGGCTACAACGCGCAGACGGGCGAGTACGGCGATCTCGTCGAATCGGGCGTGCTCGATCCGACCAAGGTCACGCGCACGGCGCTGCAGAACGCGGCGTCGGTGGCCGGGCTGCTGCTGACGACCGATGCGACCGTGTTCGAAGCGCCGAAGGATGCAGCGCCGGTCGCGGGCCCGGGCGGCCAGGGTGCGGGCGGGCCGGGGTTCGATTTCTGATGATGGACGGTGCGCGCTGGTTCGCCGGCGTGCGTGCGGTCTTGCCGGAACATGAAACGCGTGGCGACGGAAGTCGTCACGCGTTTTTCTTTGGAATCGGCCGTATGCGTGGCCGTTACCGCGCTCGGGTAAGATGAAAGCCCGTCCCCCCCGCGCCGCCGCTCACGCCATGTCGACCACCATCAACACCTTGCTGCCGCTCGCCGGCGTCCTGCTGCTGAGCGTCGCCAGCCCCGGCCCGAACTTCGTGATCGTCACGTCGACCGCCGTCGTGTCGCGCCGCGCGGGCGTGATGACGGCGCTCGGCCTCGCCGCCGCGTCCGGCACCTGGGCCGCGATCGCGATTGCCGGGCTGAGCCTGCTCGTGACCCACGTCGCGTGGGTCCACACCGCGCTACGGCTCGCGGGCGCCACGTACCTGATCTGGCTCGGCATGAAAATGATCGTGACGGCGCGCAAGCCGCTGCCCGTTTCCGCGCCGGCTGCTGCGTCCGACTGGAACGCAGCCAAAAAGGGCTACGTCGTCAGCATGACCAACCCGAAATCCGTCGCGTTCTACGGCAGTATCTTCGCGCTGATGGTGCCGGCCCATGCACCCGCGTGGCTCGATCTCGCCGTCGTCGCGCTGTCGGTCGCGATCTCCGCCGCGTGGTATTGCGCGATGGCGCTGCTTGCGTCGCATCCTTCCGTACGCCGGCTGCTGGTCCGGCGCAAGGCCGTGCTCGATACGACGGCCGGACTGCTGCTGATGGGAGTGGGCGGGCGGATGCTGGCTGGACGCTGATTCGCGGCGTACGTTCCTCTCATGGTCATGCCGACCGTGCAAACCATTGCCGACGGCAGCGAATGGCGGTGAGGCTGCGGCGGCTTGAACTACACGTCCTGGTATGCCCGTTGCCGCACCAGCGCGCATCTCTGGCCGTGCACGTAGCGGGTACATCACTTACCTTTACGACCTTTTTACTTGCGCCCGCGAATACGTTCATTAGAATGTGTTCGCCATCCATCACCGAGCACGCATCATGCGCATCCGAAGTCCTCGTCCTCCGAGTTGCTTTTCTGCCTGACAGGCAGGACGCCTGCGTCTCGTTTTCCCGAGCCACCGTCCTGCCGCCTGGCGGACGGTGCGCGCCGTAGTCATTCCCGTGCACGCCTGAACACGACGTCGATGCGATAACCGCGCATCGCGAAGCGTGCGTTCGATCATATGTGCACGGCATATCGCATGCAACGACGCATCATCGATCCGCCGATCCGGTCCATTTATTTTGCATTCCTGATTTCATTCTGGGAAATTTCCGCTTCCGGAGCCCGTTCATGTTCGAGATCGACAAGCAGTACACACGCGAATTCATTCACACCGCCTGCGGCGGCAGCAAGCAGGGATTCTTGCCGACGAAGAACGGCAAGGTCGTGGCCGCCTGCCTGCGCACGGACCTTAACCCGCACGCGCCCGACGTCATCCTCTGCGACGGCAGCGCGTCCGCGCGCTCGGCCGGCAGGACGCTCGCCGCGCAACGCGATGCGATTCCGGTGTTCATCAAGACGGCAACCGACGCCTACCGCTTCGTCGGCCAGTACGTCGTCAGCGAATCGCTCACGGCGCCGCTCGACTGTGCGCCCTACGTGCGCAACAGTGGCTTCACGGCCGCGCAGATCTCGCGCGTGCTCAAGCTCAAGCGCAGCTGACACGCTTGCGCGGCGCACCGCGCGCCGCGTCCCGGTCGTCTTTCATACAGGAGCCATCATGCTTGGCCTGACATTCTGGAAACACGTGATCGGCGCGCGGACCGATGCAGTCCGCGACAACAGGACAATCGCGCACGACCGGCACCGCCGGGTGTCGAGAACGCTCGTGCTGACCAGCGCCGCGGTGGCGTTCGCGGCGATCGCGTTCGGTGCGCCGGTCGTCGGCATTTCGGTCTTTCTGCTGACGACGTTGCCGTTTGTGCTGTCGGGTACCTGAGGCGCCGGTATCGGGCACTGTTTCAACGGCAATCGATACGAAATTTTAATACCGCGCCCCTACGTCTCTGACACCGTCTTTACGCGGTTTTGTCTAGGATTTCCCTGTCATCCCGACACGGAGAGATCCGCATGCAAACGCAGCAGGCCGCCGCCGGCGGCCAACCCGACCTTCCCCACCGACGCGGCGGCACGCCACTCGCGACCCGGCTGGCCGACGCGTGTCCGCCGGAGCACATCCTGCTCGACGTCCCGGTGGAAAGCGCGATCCAGCTGTTCGACCTCGTCGCGCGCCATATCGAACGCACGAGCGGCGTGTCCGCCGAACGGATCCGGACCGAACTCCTCAGGCGCGAGCAGCTCGGCTCGACCGGTCTCGGCCAGGGCGTCGCGATTCCGCATGCGCGCGTCGACGGGCTCGGCTCGGCCGTCGCACTGTTCGTTCGCGCGCTGTACCCGTTCACGTTCAATGCACCGGACCGCAAGCCCGTGCGCGAATTCATCGTGCTGGTCCTGCCGCAAGCGGACGACCGCGCGCACCTCGAACTGCTCGCCGACGCGGCGCGATGTTTCAGCGAGCGCGCGTTCCGGCAGGCGTCGCGCGACGCGCAGACACCCGGCGAAATTCACCGGTTGATGCAACACACCCACTGATGCCGCACGACACGGCGACAGGCACTCCCTTCATCCTTTCGGATTCCCATGTTCCCAGACCCTGAAAGTCCCACTCTTGCGTCGCGGCGCGTAGCCGGCCTGGCCCGCTCGCTGCCGTTCATGCAGGCCCTGCACGGGCAGACCGTCGTCATCGTCAACGATGGCGGCGCGAACGACGCGCGCACCCGCGCGGCCTTCGCGCAGGATGTCGCGCTGCTCGCACTCACCGGCGTTCGCCCGATCGTCGTCCAGGGCCGACCGGCCGCGTCCGAGACGCAATCGGTCCACACCGCGCACGCCGCGATGGCCGCCGTCAATCATGAACTGGTGCGCCTGATCGGCAGTCACGGCGCCAGGGCGATCGGCATCGACGGTCACGACGGCGGCCTGCTGGTCGCCAGCGCGGAACCCGACCGCGCCAACACGAGGGCGGTCGCGCGGTTCGACGGCGCCGCATTGAATGCCTTTCTGGAAAACGGACTGGTGCCCGTCGTGATGCCGGTTGCACCGGACGACGCGGGTCGCGATCACCTGCTGCGCCCGGAACAGCTCGGCAACCTGTTCGCGCAACGCACGGGTGCCGTCACGCTCGTGATGATGGTCGGCACCGCGTTGCTGCACGAGCTTGGCGAACTTGCCGGGCTGTACGGCATCACGGAACTCGAACAATGGCTCGCCGAGCATCCGGCCGCCGATGCGGCGCCTTGCGTGCGGGAAGCGCTCGATGCACTCGCGCACGGCGTGCAGAACGTCCACCTCGCCGATATCGGGCGACCCGAATCGCTGATCGACGAACTGTTGACGGAGGAAGGATCGGGCGTGGTGTTCTGTCGGCGCGGCAACACCGACCTGCTGTCGGAAACCCGCCGCTACTTCGCCGATTCCGCTTGCGTGCTGCGCGACGGATTCAGCGTCGAGAAGAAACCGGTCGTACGGTTCTGACCGGGTAGCAGGAAAGCGCTTGCGGCGACCCGAAAAGGCCGCCGCAAGCGTGCAACCTCAACGACGCGTCGCCAGTCGCCGCACGACACGCACGAGTGCATCGACCTCGTCGCACGTGTTGTAGAACGCAAGCGACGGGCGCACCGTCGCCTCAAGCCCGAAACGCCGCAGGATCGGCTGTGCGCAGTGATGCCCCGAGCGCACCGCGATGCCCTCTTCGTTCAGCGCCTGCCCGACCTCCTCGGTTTCATAGCCCTTCAACACGAACGACAGCACGCTCGCCTTGTCGCGTGCAGTGCCGACGAGCCGCACGCCCGGCACCGGCGCGAGCACGCTCGTCGCATACGCGAGCAGGTCATGCTCGTAACGTGCGATGTTCTCGATGCCGACGCGGTTCACGTAGTCGAGCGCCGCGCCGAGCCCCACCGCATCGGCGATGTTGCCGGTGCCGGCCTCGAAACGATTGGGCGGCGGCTGAAACACCGTGCGCTCGAACGTCACGTCCGCGATCATGTTGCCGCCGCCTTGCCACGGCGGCATGTCTTCGAGGATCGCGCGCTTGCCGTATACGACGCCGATACCGGTCGGCCCGTAGATCTTGTGCCCGGAGAACACGAAGAAATCCGCATCGAGCGCCTGCACGTCCACGCGCATGTGAGAGATCGACTGCGCGCCGTCGACGAGCGCCTTCGCGCCCGCGCGATGCGCAAGCTCGACGATCTCCTTCACCGGCACGACCGTGCCGAGCGCGTTCGACACCTGCGTGACGGACACGATCTTCGTGCGGTCGTTGAGCAGCTTCCGGTATTCGTCGAGCAGCACCTGCCCCGAATCGTCGACCGGAATCACGCGCAGCTTCGCGCCTTTCTGCGCGGCAAGCTGCTGCCACGGCACGATGTTCGCGTGATGCTCGAGGTTCGATACGATGATCTCGTCGCCTTCGCCGACGTTCTGCACGCCCCACGACTTCGCGATCAGGTTGATCGCCTCGGTCGTGCCGCGCACGAACACGATCTCGTCGGGCGACGATGCGCCGATGAAGCGCTGCACCGTTTCCCGCGCATGCTCGTAGGCATCCGTCGCGCGGCCGGCCAGGGCATGTGCCGCACGGTGAATGTTCGAGTTCTCGTGTGCATAGAAGTAGGCGAGCCGGTCGATCACGGCCTGCGGCTTGTGCGTCGTCGCCGCGTTGTCGAACCAGACGAGCTGCTTGCCGTTCACGCGCTCCTGCAGGATCGGGAAATCGCGGCGAATCGCGTTCACGTCGAACGGCGGATGCGCACCGCGATACAACTGACCTTGCGGCTCGGCTGCATGCGTATCGTCGATGAAGTAACGCGGCACGTCGGCGCCCGATGCACGCGACACCGGCACGTCGCGATGCACGGCGAGCAGCTCGCGCAACGCGTCGTCGCCCGGCAGCCCGAACGCTTCCGGCGACGCAAGGCCGTTCGACGGCACGACGATGTCCTGCGGCGTCGCCTGCCAGCCCTGCAGCGAACCGTCGGTGAAGTAGTACGGCGACGCCTTCGCCGCGCCTTCCGGTGCCGGCGCATTCACCTGCGGCACGCCGAGCGCCGCGCCGCCGACACGCGGTTCGAGCGCGGGCGCGATCGACACGACGTTGTCGGGCAGCCCGTTCTGCGCGGCCGCATGCGGCGCAAGCGCCGGTGCGCGGTTGCCGAGCGACAGCACATGCGTCGGCGCGGACGGCGCAAGGTTCGCGCCGGGCACTTTTCCTTGCGGCAGCGCGAGCCCCGGCACGCCGGTGCCCGCTCCGCCCGGACCCGCGAGCGGCGAGCCGCCCGGCACCGGGTTGCTGACCGACGCGAGGATCGGCGCGGCCGCCGGCAACGCGGACGGCACGCCGCCGGCCGCACCGCTGCCGGCCGACAGCCCGGGCGCGGTGGCCTGCCCGGGCGGCGTCGCGAAGAACTCCGACGCGAGCCGCGCGAGCGTTGCCGGGTCGGGCAACCCTGCCGGCAGCGGCGCATGCGGCAGCGCGTGCGCGTCGCCGCCGGCCAGGCCGGGATTAACGGTAGGTGTCGGGATAGTCATGGAACTTGGCGATTTCGACGTCATCGAGGACAGCCAGCGCATCCGGCGAATGGACCGCGAGCGAGCAATACAGCGAGATCAGGTACGACGCGATCGCCTGGTTGTTGATCCCCATGAAGCGCACCGACAGGCCCGGGCCCTGCTCGCCCGCGACGCCGGGCTGATACAGGCCGACGACGCCCTGGCGCTTATCGCCGACGCGCAGCAGCAGGATCTTGGTCTTGCCGTCCGCGACGGGCACCTTGTCCGACGGGATCAGCGGAATGCCGCGCCACGTGAGGAACTGCGAGCCGAACAGGCTGACCGTCGGCGGCGGCACGCCGCGCCGCGTGCATTCGCGGCCGAACGCGGCGATCGCGAGCGGGTGCGTGAGGAAGAACGCCGGCTCCTTCCACACCTTCGTCAGCAGCTCGTCGAGATCGTCCGGCGTCGGCGCGCCCGTCAGCGGGAAGATCCGCTGGTCGTCGGTCACGTTCGCGAGCAGCCCGTAGTCGGGGTTGTTGATCAGCTGGCTTTCCTGCAGCTCCTTGATCGTCTCGATCGTCAGGCGCAGCTGTTCCTTGATCTGGTCATGAGGACTGCTGTAAAGATCGGAGATCCGCGTATGCACGTCGAGCACCGTGCTGACCGCATTCAGGAAGTATTCGCGCGGCTGTTCCTCGTACGGCACGAAGGTCTGCGGCAGCACGCTTTCGTCCTCGAGCTGCGTGCACGCGGCGCGCACGGCTTCCGGGTTCTTCACCTGGTTCAGGCGATAGATACCGGCCTCGACCGGCACCCATTGCAGCAGATGGGTCAGCCAGCGCGGCGTGATCGTGGAAAGCTGGGGGACGGTCTTGGTAGCGTTCGCTAGTTGGCGGGCGGCGTGATCGCTCAGCGCGGCCGTGCCGCTTGCAACGGTCGACATGTGTGGCTCCGGGTTCTTAAGATGAAAAACGGGATTGCTTATGACGCTGGGTGATTATCGGAAGCACGCCCCTGCCGGCTCAACATGCTATAGCCGTCAGGCGGTGCAACCGAACGGGAAACGGTGCGACGCGGCCTCAGGTGACGTACACGCCCGGCAGCAGCATCGAGATCGATACGTCGAACGCACGCGCGATCTTGTCGGCCGTGACGATCGACGCGATCGCCTCGCCACGCTCGATCTCGCCGACATACGAACGGTTCAGCCCCGCATGCTCGGCCAGCTGCTCCTGCGACCACGTGCGGGCTTCGCGCAGCTTGCGCACGTTGGCGCCGAAGTGATGGATGAGGTCGCTCATCGCGCCTCCTAGGCGACCCGAGCCGCCGCGCGCGGCACGGCGTTCGCTTCGCTGCGCAGCACGGCCTGCGTGACGTTTTCGCCGGCCGGCACGTCCTGCGTGAGCCATACGTTGCCGCCGATCACCGCACCGCGCCCGATCGTCACGCGGCCGAGAATAGTCGCGCCCGCATAGATCACGACGTCGTCCTCGACGATCGGATGGCGTGCGAGCCCTTTCTCCAGATGGCCGGCCGCATCGCGCGGGAAGCGCTTCGCGCCGAGCGTGACGGCCTGGTACACGCGCACGCGCTCGCCGATGATCGCCGTCTCGCCGATCACCACGCCCGTGCCGTGATCGATGAAGAAGCCCGCGCCGATACGCGCGCCCGGATGAATGTCGATGCCCGTTTCCGCATGCGCCTGTTCAGCGATGATCCGCGCAAGCAGCGGCAGGCCGAGGCCGTACAGCTCGTGCGCGAGCCGGTGATGGATCATCGCGAGGATGCCCGGGTAGCACAGCAGCACCTCGTCGACGCTGCCGGCCGCCGGATCGCCGTGGAACGCGGCCAGCACGTCGCTGTCGAGCAGCCGGCGGATCTCGGGCAATCGCGCGGCAAAGGCCTGCACGGCTTTCGACGCGACCTCGTCGACGCGATCGGGTGGCGGCCCGTCGGCATTGCGCTGGCGCGCCGCGTAACGCAATTCGAGCGTCACCTGCGCGAGCAGCGCATTCAGCGCCGCATCGAGCGCATGGGCCACGTGGAAGTTCTCGCTTTCCTGCCGAAGATCCGGCGGCCCGAGCCGCATCGGGAACAGCACGCCCTTCAGCGCGCCGATGATCTGCGCAAGCGCTTCGCGCGCGGGCAGGTCGCGCCCACCCGGTTCGAGCGAGCGCCGCTGCTTCTCGCGCCATGCGCGGCGCACCGTCTGCAGCGATTGAACGATGTCGTCGATGTCGAATGCGGCCATGCTGCTTTCTCCCTGTCCCGGCCGTGAATCAGTCCTGCGCCCACGGCAGGCCACGCAAGCGCCAACCGTTCTGGCTACCGCGATGCTGCCGCTCGTCGAGGTCGCCCTCGAAGCCTTCGAGCACATTGAATACCTGCGTGAAGCCACCCTTCGTCGCGGCCTCGGCCGCCTGCGCCGAGCGGTTTCCGCTGCGGCACAACAACAGCACGACGGCCTCCTTGCCGGTCTTCGCTTCCAGCTCGCGCACGAAGCGCGGGTTGCGCGTCAGGCTCGTGCCGGTCGCCCACGGCACATGCAGCGACTCCGGCACGTGGCCGACGAATTTCCGTTCCTCCGCCGTGCGCACGTCCACCAGCAATGCATCGCCGGCCGAGAACAACGCCCACGCGGCTTCCGGCGCAACGCCGCCCGCATAGGGCGTGCCGGCCGCCACCGCCGCCGCGCGCGCGTCTTCGAGCGCCTGCTGAGCAGCGGTTCGTTCTTCCAGTCCAACCGTCATGACACTTCCTTGTTTTCGTAGATTCGTATGAACAAATACACCGGGAATTCGGCCGTTGCAGCTTGCGTGCTGTCTATAGCCGTCAGCGCCACTATGCGAGTGCGCTCGGGTAAGCAGAACCAATAAAAATTCATTTCCTAATCAGCGCCGCGGGGAATGCAATAGCAGACGCGCGCTATCGGCGCGGGCTCGCTGGCGGGCTGGAAATGCGGGACGAGGACCGTTCGATGTCATGCATCGAAGGGTTTTGAAAGGAAGAGAGAGACGATCAACGCGGCGCGCGCCGCGTTGTCATGGAATCCGAAATGGAACGAACGGGCAGTCGAGAATGGCACGCGCATCGCCGACGCACGCGCCCATCAAACCATCACGACACCGGATCGACCGGTGTGATCGGCACGCCACGCGCTTCGATATCGCGCCCTGCGAGCAGACACAGATCCTCGCGATGATGCGGGGCCACCACCTGCACGCCAACCGGCACGCCGTTCACGAGCGACGTCGTGACGGCCAGCCCCGGCAGCCCCATCGCGGGCAGCGCGCGCAACGTGAGTTGCGCTTCCCACACGCGCTCGAAGCCGTCCGGCCCCTGGCGGTCGAGATCGTCTGCGAACGGCAGTTCCGATGAAACGGGCAGCAGCAACACCGGATACGCGTCGAGAAACAGCCGCCAATGTCGCGTCAGCGTCGTACGCCGGACCAGCGCCCGGCTGATCACGTCGGCCGGCAGGTCGCGCACCTTGCCGCGCACCGCGGCAATCACGGCCGCCGCGCCCGGATCGCCGTCCTTCTCGACCGAATTCGCCAACGCATCGAAACCGTCGCCGAGCCATAACTGTTCCTGCAGCAACGCAGCTTCGCGCATCGGCGGCGTATCGTCGATCTCGTCGACGGTCCAGCCCGCGTCGACCAGCCGGCGCGCGGCATCACGCAACGCGGCCTCCACGTCGGGCACGACCTGCAAGCCGCCCGGGCGAACGCACAGCACCGCGCGCTTCGGCACCTCGCGCCCGTCGAACGGCACGGCCACGTTCCATGGATCGCGCGGGTCCGGCGCAGCGAATGCACGCAGCGCGAGCGACAAGTCGTCGATCGTGCGCGCGATCGGCCCCGCCGTCGACATCAGCTGCGCGCCGATCGCACGCTCGGGCGACGACGCATTGAACGCCGGCACGCGGCCGAGCGACGGCCGGATCCCGTGCACGCCACACGCATAAGCCGGGTAGCGCACCGAGCCGCCGATGTCGGTACCGACCGCGAGCGGTCCGATCCCGGCCGCCACCGCGGCCGCCGCACCGCCGCTCGATCCGCCCGGCGTCAGCGACACGTTACGCGGATTGCGCGTGTGGCCATGCACGAGATTCGACGTGAACCAGCGCAATGCGAACGTCGGTGAATTGGTGCGGCCCAGCAGGATTCCGCCAGCCTTCCGGATATTGGCGACCACCGGGCTGTCGGCCGGTGCGATCAGGTTTTCCTGCAGGCGTGTGCCGTTGGTCGTCGCAAATCCCGCCTGATCGATGTTGATCTTCACGGTGACGGGCACGCCCGCGAGCGGCCCCGGATCGTCGCCACGCGCGAGCGCGCGATCGACTTCGTCGGCCTGCCGCCGCACGTCGCCGGGACGGTGTTCGACCACCGCATTGATCGCCGGATTCACTGCATCGAGACGATCGAGCACGGCGTCCGCCACTTCGCGCGCGGACACTTCACGCTGACGCACGCGTTTCGCGAGTTCGGTTGCGGACAGTTGCCAGAGTTCGGTCATGACTTCTCCTGGTGGAAAGACATCACAAACGCCCACGGCGCCGCGCTTCCTCACGAAAGCACGGCACCGTGTTCACTCACTGCATATCCTGCTTCGCGCGTTCGGCGGCCGCGATGATCGCGTCGGCCACGGCCTTCGGCTGGCTCAGCATCGCGACATGGCCGCCGTTCACACGCGCAACCGTCGCACCGATCCGCTTCGCCATCGTTTCCTGCAGCGTCGGATCGATCATCTTGTCTTGCGTCGCGACGACGAACGTCGACGGCTTCGCATGCCACGCGGCCTGTGAGACCTTCTCCGAAATGCAACCGCTATACCACGGCCCCTGGGTCGCGGCAACGATACGCTGTTGCGCGGGCGGCAAGTCCGGCGCGAAATCCTGCGCGATCGCCTTGTCCGACAGCCGGGCGAAACCGCCTGCATCCTTGCGCAGCTCGCCGGCCCAGGCCGGCGCCGGCAATCCTTGCGTGACATCGGCGATCGACTGACCGTTGTCGGGCGCGAACGCCGCGACGTACACGAGCGACTTCACCTTGTCGTTGTTGCCGGCATCGCTGATCACGACGCCGGCCCACGAATGGCCGACCAGCACGACCGGCCCTTTCTGCTCGTCGATCGCGCGCTTCGTCGCGGCCGCATCGTCGGCGAGCGAGCTCAGCGGATTCTGCACCGACACCACGTGCAGCCCGCGCGCCTCGAGCAGCGGAATCACGCGGTTCCAGCTCGATCCGTCAGCGAACGCGCCGTGTACGAGCACGACATTCGTGCCCTTCAGGTCTTCCGTTAGCGCAGCCTGCGCCGCGACCGCACCGAACAGTCCGCCGATCACCGCGGCGGACACCAGAACGCTTTTCATCAAACCGGCCATCGTCATGCTCCTTTCTATGTCGTGTTGTTCAAATGAAGTCCCGCACCGAAGGCCGCGCCTGCACGCAACAGGCGCGGCACCCGATCACGAATGCGCGTACAGGTCGTCGGCCGCATTCCGTGCGGAGCGCGATTGCGCCGCGTCGCGATGGCCGGCAGGCGTCGACGCATCGGCCACGTTGTCGCCTTGCGACTTCGACGGGCCGTTCTGGTCGGAACGCGCCACCTGCAGCGCGGCGACAACGTCTTCCGGGTAGTGCGGCTCGCTACGTGCCGGGTTGTAGCCGGCCTGTTCGAGGCGGACGAGTTCGGCACGCACGTCGGCACGCGTGAGGCTGTGGCCGGTATCGGCGAACGACAAAACGGGAGCGACGGCGAGGACGGCAACGGCGAGGATTCGAGTGGCATTCATGAGGGTTCTCCTTGACGGAAGTTGAGGTGTCGATCACTTGGCATCCGGTACGAACGTCTGGCACCGAACGTTTGCTGCATGTCGACAGTAGAACCCGCCCACGTATCCGGCATGTTTCCGGAACCGGTGCTTTCTGCATGCCAGTTTTTCAGGAACGCCCGCAGATACAGTGCGATACAAACCCGTTTGCCGATGCGCGCGTTCACGCCCACGCACCATAAAAAAAGCGTGCCTCGCACGGCACGCTTTTTCCATTGATCTCACATCGTCGTTTCACGTCACGGTGCAAGCCGCGTGAACACGTAGTCGTGGTTCTTCACCAATGCCTGGTGACACGCAAAGCACGTCTGATGCTGGCCGATATCGGCCGGCACGCCGTTGATGAAGCGCCCGAAGCCCCAACCGCCCGTCGACGCATAGCGGCGCGAATCCTTCACCATCACCTGCACGGTCGTCGCCTTGCCGGGTACTGTCGCCGACGCGAACTCGTCGGACTGCTTGCGCTTGTACGCAAGCTTCACGAGGATCGTGCCGTCCGGAAACGGCAGCGTCGCCTGTTCGAGCGCGCGGATCGCAACGGGGTTGCCGAGCACCACGCGCAGTTCGTCGAGCGGCGCGGCCTCCTCGGCCGGCGCAACCATTTCCCACTTCCGGTAGCCGGGCGGGATCGTCACGCCGTAGATCGGCGATGCAGCCGCGTCCGGCTTCGGTTGCTCCGCGAACGCGGCCGGCCCGTTCGCCGACAGCGCGCCGCCCAGCAGCACGCCTGCGACGAGCGCGCGGCGCGCGCCGCGCTGCAACACTCCCATGCCAGCCCGCATCAGAGATGCTCCACCTGCAGGATCGCATCGGCAAATGCCTGCGGCGCTTCCTGCGGCAGGTTGTGGCCGATGCCGCCGGTGATCGTCCGGTGCTGGTACTTGCCGGTGAATTTCTTCGCGTACGCGGCCGGTTCCGGATGCGGCGCGCCGTTCGCATCGCCTTCCATCGTGATCGTCGGCACCGTGATCGCCGGGCCGGCCGCCAGACGCCGCTCGATGTCGTCGTATTGCGCTTCGCCCTTCGCGAGCCCGAGGCGCCAGCGATAGTTGTGAATCACGACGGCCACGTGATCGGGGTTCTGGAACGACGCGGCCGAGCGCGCATAGGTTTCGTCGGAGAACTGCCACTTCGGCGACGCGAGTTGCCAGATCAGCTTGTTGAACGCATCGCGGTTCGCCGCATAGCCGAGTTCGCCACGCTCGGTCGTGAAGTAGAACTGGTACCACCACTGGAATTCGGCCTGCGGCGGCAGCGGCTTGCGGTTCGCCTCCTGGCTGCCGATCAGGTAGCCGCTTACCGACACCAGCGCCTTCACGCGCTGCGGCCACAGCGCCGCGATGATGTCGGCCGTGCGCGCACCCCAGTCGTAGCCGCCGAACACGGCACTGTCGATTTTCAGCGCGTCCATCAGCGCGACGATGTCGACGGCCGTCACGGCCTGCTGGCCGTTGCGCACCGTGTCGGCCGAGCGGAACGTCGTCGAACCGTAGCCGCGCAGGTACGGCACGATCACGCGATAGCCCGCCTTGACGAGCAGCGGCGCGACTTCCGCGTAACTGTAGATGTCGTACGGCCAGCCGTGCAGCAGGAACACCACGGGGCCCTTCTTCGGCCCGAGATCCGCATACCCGACGTTGAGCACGCCTGCGTCGATCTGGTGGATCGTGCCGAGCGACGCCAGGCCGGCCGTACGCTTCCCGGTCGATGCATCGGGGGCGGATTGCGCACGCGCCAGCGCGCCGAACCCGAGGTCGGCGAGGCTCAGGCTCGCCAGCGTCGTGCCCAGGATCAGGCGGCGGCGGGTGTTCACGGTATCAGGCATGACTCGTTCTCCATTGTCGATCGCTAAGGAAGGCGCCCGCGGCACGTGCGGGCAATCAGGTGTCGCCGTTCGCAGCGGCGGCGCATGGCACCGCGCCGCCGTGTGAATCGCTTCACCGGTTTTATATCCGAACCATCCGGAGGCTTTGTATCTCAACGTATCCGTGTGCGAACACGACACACAGCGATTCAAAAATCACGCGAAAGACGACGCTTTCGGGCGGCCGCGCGGCACACGCGGCGCCCGTGCGCCGGTACGTCAGAACAGCTTGGCGATCGCGGGCACACTGAGCACCGCGACGTAGTAGCCCATGAACTGCACGCCCGTGTTGAACGCGAACAGGCGCGACAGCATCCCGCCGAACAGGCCGATCGTCACGATCACGGCGAGCCCCAGCAACTGCCCTTCCCAGACGCCGATCACGACGATCAGCCCCGCGAAGGTCGCGATGATCGCCTCGTGGCTCAGCTTGCGCGCGACGAACGACGCCGCGCGGTGCGCATGGTGCATCGCGAGCGGATAGGCGATCAGCGCGGCCAGCAGGATCGACAGCAGCCCGTAGCCGAGGAACTCGGGCCAGCTCATCAACGTATGCAGGTTGTGGATCTGCCCGCTCGCCGCATCGACCGTGAAGCGCGGCGGCGCATTGAACAGCGGCGCGGCCGGGCCGGCCGCCACCGGGCTCAGCGGCAACCCGAACGCAATCAGCGGAATCATTGCCTCGGCGATGTAGGTCGCCTCCGTCACACCGTTACGCGCGGCGATCACCGTCGTCAGGCGCTGATAAGCGTGACGCACGCGCGCGCCGACGATCTCGCCCATCAGCACCGTCATCGCGACCGGGCTGAACACGAAGGTCGCGCTCGACACGGCGGCCGTGCCGACCGTCCACGCAACCTGCTCGCGGTCGAGCACCTTCAGCGGATTCGGGAAATAGCCGCGCCAGCTTTTCACGTCGGGGGCGAGCACGAACGTCGACGGCCCGTCGCGGCGCATGCGCCGCCGCTCGGCCGGCGACAGGATCGAGAACAGGTCGGCCACCAGCGGCCCGATCGCGATCCCGAGGAAGTAGCTGACGCTCAGCTTCACGCCGTAGTGGCCCGTCAGCGCCTGCAGCCCGACCACCAGCATCACGAACGGCACGAGCAGCAGCACCGATGCCCAGCGCCCCGCGGAGAAGTACGCGATGCCGATGGCCGCCGCGAGGAACACCCACGGCGCGGCCTTCGCGATCGCGGCGCCAAACGGCGCGAGCAGCGACGCGAACAGCACCGCGAGCGGCAGCGCGACGAACGCGGCGACGATCGCGCCCGAGATCATCTTGCGCAGCGCGATGTGCGGCACGCCGAGCGCACGCAACAGCGTCGCCTGCTGCAGCAGCGGCGCGGCCATCGTGTCGCCGGGAATGCCGAGCAGCGCGGTCGGGATCGAATGCGTGATGTGCTTGGCCACCGCACCCGCGAGGAAGAACGTGAAGACGCCGGCGGGCGGCACGCCGAGCAGCGCGACGAGCAACGTCAGCGGCGCGATCGTCGTCGTTTCGTCGGTGCCGGAGATCAACCCGATGCCGGAGAACACGATCGCGCCGAGCAGCCCCATCGCGAACGCGGCCGGCAGCGCATGCAGCAGTGCGTCCATCAGCGGCCTCCCGCGCGTGCGCGCCCGGACGATGCGTCGTACGACGCGAACAGGTCGAGCAACCCGAGCTCCTCCATCTCGGCACGCGCGCTGGCCGACAGGTCGCTCGTCGAGCCCAGCCCGCCCGATGCTTCCGCGAGCTGCCGGAGCGCCTCGTCGCGCTCGGCGCCGCCGGCCGCATGTTCGATCACCGTGCGCTTCGGCTTGAACAGCACCGCGCAAATCGTGCCGGCCAGCAGGCAGCCGCCGAGGCCGATCAGCATCGCGTAAGCACGCGCAATCGCCACGTCGTGGACGAACGATGCGAGCACGATGCGGCCGATCTCGAACGCGCCGAGGCTGATCGCGATGCCGAGCAGCACCGACCACGCAAGATGTTTCGTCGCCACCGTGTCGCCCCACACCTCGACGAGCGTCGAGGCCGCCGCATCGGCGCCGGCCAACTGCCGCGCACGATGCGGCGCGGTTGCGACCGCGCTTGAACCGGTCTGTTCCATGTGTCTCCTCCTGGATTGATATGTCGCCGGTCTGGCCGGCGTGGCGCGCTGCACGCCGCACGTATCGCGCGGCGCGCAGTCCGCGCGTCAGCCGCCGCTGCGGCCCGCGAGCAACTCGACCGCGAAGTCGGTGCGCACGTCTTTCGCCGCGACCATCTGCTGCGCGATCCGGTCGATCTCCGCGCCGGTCGCACCCGCCGCGACGGCGATGTTGCGCGCATGCAGCGCCATGTGGCCACGCTGGATGCCTTCGGTCGCGAGCGCACGCAGCGCACCGAGATTCTGCGCAAGCCCGACCGCGACCGCAATTTCACCGAGTTCCTGTGCGGACGTCACGTTCATGATCTTCAGCGCGAGACGCGCGAGCGGATGCGTCTTCGTCGCGCCGCCGACGAGCCCGACCGGCATCGGCATCTCGATCGTGCCGACGAGATCGCCGTTGGCGGCCTTCTCCCACGTGGTCAGCGACGTATAGCGGCCGCTGCGGCTCGCGTACGCATGCGCGCCGGCCTCGACCGCGCGCCAGTCGTTGCCGGTCGCGACCACGACCGGATCGATGCCGTTCATGATGCCCTTGTTGTGTGTCGCCGCGCGGTACGGGTCGGTCGCCGCGAACACGTACGCGTCGATCACGCGGTCGATCACGTCTTCGCCGGAATAGGCGTCGGTCGCGAGCGTGGCGGCCGAGTACCGTACCTCTGCACGCGCCAACCGGAGATCCGCCAGGTTGGACAGTATCCGCAACCGTACCTGGCCCCCGGTAATCGCTTCGATACGCGTCGCGACGGTTTCGGCCATCGTGTTCACCGTGTTCGCGCCCATCGCGTCGCGCACGTCGACGATCAGGTGCGCGACGACCATCGCGCCGCGCGGCGTGTCGGGGAATACATGAACCTCGATGTCGCGGCAGCCGCCGCCGAGACCGACGAGCACCTTGTCGCGACTGTTCGCGAGTGCGATCAGCTCGGCCGCATGCCGCAGGATCGCGAGCCGCGCGCCGTACGGATCGTCGACGCCGATCACCTGCACCTGCGCGCGCATCAGCGGGCCGCTGCTCGACGTGCGGAAGCCGCCGGCTGCGCGGGACAGTTTCGCCATGTACGAGGCGGCCGCAACGATCGACGGCTCCTCGACGGCCATCGGCACGATCACGTCACGGTCGTTGATCCGGAAGTAACCGGCCACGGCCATCGGCAGCTCGAACGTGCCGATCACGTTCTCGATCATCCCGTTCGCGGTATCGAGCGCCAGCGCGCCGGGTTTCGCGAGCAGCGCGTGCTCGGCATCGTCGAGCCCGACGGCGCGGGACAGATGGGACAGGCGTTGCTCGGGCGTGAGCGAGCGGAAGTTCGGCAAGGCGGAATCGGTCGGCATGAGGGGTCTGCTGTTTCAGGGTGGCGGTGTCGCCCGTCGACGCTTGCGGCGGGCAGCGGATAGCCGAATAATAGTCACGCTGTACCCATTGAAAAGGTACAGAACGCGCAGACAGTCACTCAACCGTACCCATGACAGTGGACCAGCCCGACGGAACATTCCGATGAAACAGCGTGCAAAAGCCAGCCTGTCTGGCGCGATGGCGGACAATCTCGCCAGACAGATCGAGGAAGGCGTGTTGCCGGCCGGCGCGAAGCTGCCTTCCATCAGGGAATACGCTGAGGCGTCCGGTTGCTCGAAGAACACCGTGATCAGCGCGTTCGAGATGCTCGCGGCCGACGGCCTGATCGAGCCGCGCCGCGGCTCCGGATTCTTCGTCACGCGGCGCGGCGCGGCCGCCCCCGAGATCGACGAGCCGAGCTCGCTCGACCGCGCGATGGACATCGTGTGGCTGATGCGTGAGCAACTGCATGTGAAGCCCGACGTGCTCAATCTCGGCGAAGGTTTCCCGCCGATCGAGTGGCTCGAGGAAACGCGGCTGAACCAGTACCAGCAGCGCATCATGCGCACGAGCGCCGCGTCACTGTTCCGCTACGGCAGCCGCTTCGGCTACCTGCCGCTGCGCCAGTCGCTGCAGCAGAAGCTCGCCGGCTACGAGATCGAGGCGCCGCCCGCACAGATCGTGCTCACGCATGGTGCGAACCAGGCGATGGACCTCGTGCTGCGCTACTTCGTGCGCCCCGGCGACACCGTGCTCGTCGACGATCCCGGCTACTACCCGCTGTTCGGCAAGCTGAAGCTGAGCGGCGCGAATATCGTCGGCGTGCCGCGCGAAATCGACGGCCCCGACGTCGCGAAACTGGCGGAACTGATCGCCGAATACCGGCCGAAGCTGTTCTTCACGCAATCGGTCGGGCACAACCCGACCGCGACCGATACGAGCGCGGCCAAGGCGCACCGCATCTTGCAGCTCGCCGACGCGCACGATCTGATCATCGTCGAGGACGATGCACTCGCCGACCTGCGGCCACGTTCGCTCACGCGCATCGCGACGCTCGACCAGTTGCGCCGGACCATCTATATCGGCAGTTTCTCGAAATCGGTGTCGGCTGCGCTGCGCGTCGGTTTCCTGGCGTGCAACGCCGCCCTTGCCAGCGATCTCGCCGACGTGAAGATGCTGACGCATGTCAGCAGCTCGGAATACTGCGAGCGCACGCTCGATGCGATCGTCAGCGACGGCCACTTCCTCAGGCATACGAATCATCTGCAGGAGAAGCTGCGGCGCGCGACCGGCACTGCGCTCGATGCGCTCGGCCGTCTCGGTGCGGAGGTCTATCGGCCCTGTGACCAGAACCTGTATCTGTGGGCCGCGCTGCCCGGCTGGCCCGATTCGATGCAGCTTGCGCACGCGATGCTCGAGCGTGGCGTGATCCTCGCGCCCGGTGCGGTGTTTTCGCCGCAGGCCGATCGGCCGTCGAAGTATTGCCGGTTCAACGTCGCGTATCTCGCGGACAAGCGGTTTGCGCAGGCGTTGAGTGCGGTTGCGTAGCCGACGCGGCTGGCCGGAGAAAAGACGAAACCGTTGTTGCGCGGCGCTACCTCTTTCGAATTCAGGTGATCCATTTGACCGATACCCACGAACAAGGCATCTCGCCGTTGAAACCGGCCGCAAGCCGCCAACCACTCTGGGTCGCGATACTCTGGACCGTGCTCGGACTCTCGACGCTCGCGTACGTGTTTCTTCTGGGCTATTTGACGGTGTACTGTGGCTCACTCGGCGAAGCACTGTTCTGGGCATTGCTTTGGCCGGTCACCACTGCAATACACGACTCCGCGCCCTATGCGCTCAATCTGTGGACCGGACTCGGTGCATGCGCCGCAATCGTACTGATTGCCCGGCTTCTTCAACGGTTCAAAGTGACATGGATAGCATTCCTGGTCACGCTGACCAGCGTGTACTTCGTTGCGGCCATCATCGCCCGACTGATAAATGCACAAGGGAATTGCGGTCTCTTTTGACGGCTGATCCATCGCCAATCGACTGCCGACGATAAACGGTGATCCGCGTCGAAAGCCTGGCGTTCGAGAAACGCGGGCCGCACAACCGCCGGCCCGCATTCCCCGCACCTGCCCCGCTTACGTGCGCCGCAACGGCCTGAACCCTGCCCGCACCTCACGCGCAAACAATTCCGGCTCTTCCCACGCCGCGAAATGCCCGCCCTTGTCGACTTCGTTGAAGTAGATCAGGTTGTGGTAACTGCGCTCGGCCCAACTACGCGGCGCTTGATAAATCTCCCCCGGAAACACCGTGATCGCGGCCGGCAACGCGATATCGACCGCGTTGAAGTTGTTCGAGTGGTCCTCCCAGTAGATCTGCGCGGCCGACGTCGCCGTATTCGTCAGCCAGTACAGCGAGATGTCGTCGAGAATCTCGTCGCGCGGAATCGAGCGCTCCGGCACGCCGCCGCTGTACGTCCACTGCGAAATCTTGTCGTACATCCAAGCGGCCTGCCCGGACGGCGAATCGGCGAGCGCGTAACCGACCGTCTGCGGACGCGTGACCATCATCGCCGAGTAACCGCAGTTGTCGCGATAGAACGTCGCGAGCTTCTCGTACGCGGCCTTCTCCTTCGGCGACAGCGAAGCCGGCGCGGGCGAATCGGTTGCGAGCAGCGTCGCGATGTCCGGCGGCACCGTCGCCGGCATGTTCACGTGAATGCCGGCCAGCCCCTGCACGCGCTGCATCGCCATCCGGTGCGAAATCACCGAGCCGCAGTCGCCGCCCTGCGACACGAAGCGCGTATAACCGAGCCGCGCCATCAGCTCGCCCCACGCACGCGCGATGTGGTCCGAGCCCCAGCCGGTTTTCGTCGGCCGACCGGAAAATCCGAAGCCCGGCAACGACGGCACGACGACGTGGAACGCATCGTCCGCACTCGCGCCATGCGCGGTCGGGTCGGTCAGCGGGCCGATCGCCTTCAGCAGCTCGAAGATCGAACCGGGCCAGCCGTGCGTCATGATCATCGGCATCGCGTTCTCGTGCCGCGAACGCACGTGGATGAAGTGAATGTCGAGCCCGTCGATTTCCGTGATGAACATCGGGAAACCGTTCAGGCGCGCCTCGCCCTTGCGCCAGTCGTAGTCGGTGCCCCAGTAGCGCAGCAGCGCCTGCATGCGCGCGAGCCGCACGCCTTGCGATTCGTCGGCGACGGTCTCGCGGCCCGGCCAGCGCGTCGCGGCGATACGGCGGCGCAGGTCGGCGACGACTTCATCGGGAATGTGCGCGGTAAACGGACGTATGCCGCTCGCGCCGGTTGCGGCATGCAGCGCGGTGGGCAGCATCGCCGAGACCCCGGCGGCCACGGAAGTGGCCAGCAGGTGGCGACGCATCGGGGAAAACGGTGTGGAAGACATCGTTCGGCATCTCCTTTCGTGAAGTGGAAAGTGAACATGCCGCGCGCGGGATCGCACCCAGGCTTTCAATCCGGCGCGCCCTCGTCACGCGGCGTCGCCCATTTGAAAGGTCTGATGTATCCCGGATTTGTCTGATTTGTATGCGTTTGTAGTTGCCGCGCGGCGAGCGGCCCGCCCCCGCCGCCCGCTCGCCGGTGCGACGCTCAGAGCGCCTTGACGATCGCGCCGTCGACGCGAATGTTCTGCCCGGTGATGTAGCCCGCGCCGTCGGAGAGCAGGAACGCGACCGTCTTCGCGATCTCGCCGGTCTTGCCGAAGCGGCCGGCCGGAATGCGTGCGACGATCTCCGGCGTTTCCGGCCAGCTGTCGATGAAGCCCGGCAGCACCGCGTTCATCCGGATGTTCTCGGCCGCATAGCGTTCCGCGTACAGGCGCGTCCATGCGCTCAGCGCCGCACGCAGCGTCGACGAAACGGGCATCGGCTGCTCGGGCGCGTCCGCCGCGAAACTCGAGATGTTGACCACCGCGCCGCCGCCCTGCTTCTGGAAGATCGGCGTCACGCGGCGCATCACGCGCACCACGTTCAGCAGGATCAGGTCGAGGCCGGCGTGCCAGTTGTCGTCGGTGATCGCCAGCAGATCGCCCTTCGGCGGATGGCCGGTGTTGTTCACGACCGCGTCGATCCGGCCGTAGCGCGCGACGGTTTCCTGCACAAGCCGGTCGATGTCGGCCTCTTCCGTCACCGAGCCTTTGATGCCGAAGCCGCCCAGTTCCTCGCCCAGCGCCACCGCGCTGCCCGACGGCGACATCAGCGCGACGCGATAGCCCGTCGCCGCCAGTTCGCGCGCGATCGCCGCGCCCATGCCCTTGCCCGCCGCCGTGATCAACGCCACTTTTTCTACAGTCACGATTTGCTCCTCGTTCCGATTCTGCCGCCGCGCAGCCGCCATTCGGCGCGCCATGGTGGTAATGTAGGCGCATCAAATCCGGCTGTCGAACCAGTATTTCTGCCGACAGCCGATAGTTTTTCTACAGCCTGACGATGCCGCCACGCCCTTCCCGCCTGCCGCCGCTGAATGCGCTTCGTGCGTTCGAAGTGTCCGCGCGGCACCTCAATTTCCGCGCCGCGGCCGACGAGATCGGCGTCACGCAGGGCGCCGTCGCGCAGCAGGTGCGCCACCTCGAGGACGTGCTCGGCCTGAAGCTGTTCGAGCGCCTGCCGCGCGGCCTTGCGCTCACGCACGACGGCGCCGCGTATTTCTCCGACGTGCAGCGCGCGCTGCACGCGATCGCCGACGCGACCGACAAGCTCGTGAAGCGGCGCGCGGCGCTGACGATCAGCACGACACCGTCATTCGCATCGAAGTGGCTGATCCCGCGGCTCGCGCACTTCACCGAAGCCCATCCCGACTACGACGTGCGCGTGATCGCCGATCCGCAGATCGCGACGTTCCGCCACGACGGCGTCGATCTCGCGATCCGCTACGGCAAGCCGCCGTTCGGCAAGCATCTCGTCGCGCATGCGCTGTTTCCGCTCGACGTGTGTGCGGTGTGCAGTCCTGCCGTGCTGACCGCGCCGGCTTCACCACGTGCGCTGGCCGGTCAGGTGCTGCTGCACGACGCGCACGACCTGTGGCCGGAGTTCCTTGCAGCGATGCCGGAGCCCGTCGATATCGATCCACACAAGGGGCTGCGCTTCAACCAGACGTCGCTCGCGATCGATGCGGCCGTCGCCGGCCAGGGCATCGCGCTCGCAACCGATCCGCTCGTCGAGCGCGACATCGCCGCCGGCCGGCTGTGCAAGCCGTTCGATTTCGCGTTTCCGCTGTCGATGGGGTTCTATCTCGTGTATCCGGCCGAGCGCCGCGACGATGATGCGATCGTGGTGATGCGCGAGTGGATGACCGGACAGGCGGTGGCGGACGGGCGGCCTTGAGCGCCTTGAAGGTCCTGCGACAGCGTCAGGGGGCAATCCAGCGCGCCGCGTAGCCGCTTGTGCCGTTCAGATCGAACACCGCCCGGCGATGCCCTGCTCGCGCAAGTTCGAGCCAGTCGATGCGCGTGACCGTCATGTGGATCAGGCAGAAGTTTTCGTAGCCGTCGCCGGTTGGCGCGGTGCTGTCGAGATGCGCTTCTTCCGGAGAGTTGATCACCGTGCCGGGTGGCAACGGCGCACGATACAGCAACAGCGTATGCGGACGGCTCGATTCCCAGATCGCACGCCGCTGCG
This sequence comes from Burkholderia sp. BCC1999, assembly GCF_905339975.1. Classification (NCBI taxonomy): domain Bacteria; kingdom Pseudomonadati; phylum Pseudomonadota; class Betaproteobacteria; order Burkholderiales; family Burkholderiaceae; genus Burkholderia; species Burkholderia sp. BCC1999. The sequence continues at coordinate 134,996 of NZ_CAJPHP010000011.1, forward strand.
CTTCGTCTTCGCAGATCGAGGCAACGCCTTCCGCGCGAATCTGCACGAGCGCGTCGAGATCGTTGGCGACGATCGAGAAGCGCGGATCGCGGCGCAACTCCGCGACTTTCTCCGAGCGCGCATCGGTATGAAACGACAGCACGCGATCGGCGCGGCTCACCTGACGCAATACGATCGTCCGAACCTTCGGCGCGCCATCGAGGCCGAACGTGGCCGCCTGCAGCATCGTGAACGGCGAGCGCTTCATGCTCACGCCTGATTCGAGGCAAGACCAGACGCGGTCGTACGTTTGCGCGAGCGATTCGGAGGTCGAGTCGGACATGAGGCGGCGGCGATCGTCAGTGTGTCGATCGCGGAAGCTTAACCGTTTGTTCGGGCGGCGGCTCGCATGCGACGCGAGCCGCCGTGCCTGTGCCGATCAGTTATAGCCGAGCACGACCGGCGCGGCATCGCCGGCATCGGTGGCCGGCTCCGCGCCGAAGCGGCCGAGCACGTCGGCTACATATTGCGGCCCGGCGCTGATCTGCGACGAGCGATGCTTTGCCGGCCGATTATCGCCCGCGCCCAACGCTGCGCTCATCGATGCCGTTTCGTTGACGGTGATATTCACGTTGATGTCTCCTCACGCGGCCAGCGCCGCACCATACGCGCGCACGAGGCGCGCAACGCCTTCCCGGATCGCATCGACGTCCGGTGCGGCGAACGACAGGCGCAGCGACGCTGCGTCGACGTTGTCCGCGAAGAACGCCTTGCCGGGTACGAACACGATCTTGTTGGCGATCGCCTGTTGCAGCAGCACGTCCGACGACACCGCGCCGATCCGCGCCCACACGAACATCCCGCCTTCGGGACGATGGAATTCGATCGCATCGCCGAACCCGTCGCGCAGCGCGTCGCACATCGCGTCGCATTTGCGCTGGTATGCGGCCGTGATCCGGGGCAGATGGCGTTCGAGCGCGCCGTCGGCCAGGTATTCGGCGGCGGCGGCCTGCGTCCACGGCGTGCTGCACAAGTCGACCGTCTGCTTCGCGATCACGCAGCGCCGCGCGATCTCGGCCGGCGCGATCGTCCAGCCCACGCGCAGCCCCGGCGCGACGATCTTCGACAGGCTCGCGAAATGCACGATCCAGTCGCGCGCGCCGTCCACTTCGCTGGCCAGCGCGAGCATCGACGGCACGGCTTCGCCCGCGAAACGCAAATCGCCGTACGGATCGTCCTCGATGATCAGGAAACGGTATTGCACCGCGAGACGCAGCAGCTTCAGCCGGCGTTCGCGCGTGAGCGTCGCGCCCGTGGGGTTCGCGAAGGTTGGAACGGTGTAAAGCAGCTTCGGTTGCGCGATCGCGCCGGACGCGAGTTGCTCGGCAAGACGGTCGACGTCGAGCCCTTCACCGTCGACGGGGATCGTCACGATGCGCGCCTGCTGCAGACGCATCGCCTGCAGCGTGGCCGGGTAAGCCGGCTGTTCGGTCAGCACGACGTCGCCGGGCGACACCATCACGCGCAGCAACAGGTCGAGGCCCTGCTGCGAACCGGTCGTGACGAGCAGTTCGGCCGCCGTGCACGCGACGCCGCGACGCGCCATCAGCGCGATCAGTTGCTGCTTCAGTTCGGCGAGGCCGTCGGTCGGGCCGTATTGCAGGCAGCGCACGGGCTGCGCGTACGCACGTTCGGCGGCCGCGTTCAGGCCATCGACGTCGAACAGGTCGCTGGCCGGATAGCCGCCCGCGAAGGAAATCATGCCCGGTTCGGACAGGTACTTGAACAACTCGCGGATCGGCGAGCCGGCGGGATTCTGGAATGAGGGAGTGAACGCGTACATGTCGTCGTGAGCTGGAGGGCGCGGACGGCCGGGATAGCCGTCAAGTGCCTGCCGCTGGGGCGCTTCTGGCGCCACGGCGGTGAATTCGAGCCACGATTGTCGATAGTCATTAAGGGCTCGGCAAACGATATCTATGCACTAGGTCTTGCGGTTTGGTCATTAAATCCCGGGTTTGGGCGTAGTGGGGCTGGGGTGTTGATGCGGGTTCCGGCGGCGGCTTATCGAACGAGTGTTTGATACGGGCGATTGTTTCGCCGAACATGATGCGGCCTCACGGGCCTTGGGGTCGTGGCAGTTGTTTAACGTCGTGGTCGGTGTGGATCGCGGCGTTCGTGGCGATGCCAGGGCGATATCGCCCTGGCGATCAGTCACGTCCGGGAAACGCCTGCAACCCACTCCCTGCAGCCACATCAAGCAGCCCTCACGGGTGTTATAGCGGCGACGGTCCTCGATCGGGATCGTGGCACGACAGCTTTCGCAGCGCCAGCTGGCTATAGTCCGGCTTGATCGTGCTCGCCCGGTCGACGTCGCTGACGTGCAGGTACACGCGGTCGCCCGGCTTGAATCCGAAAATCTTGAAATTGATTTCGATCGCCTTCATTCACGGCAGGTAACAACAGGGTGCCAACGATCCGTGAACCAGTGAACAAACTGACCAAGACGCCAACAGAACAGCATGTTTGGATTCCTGATCAGCTCCAATGCTCCCATCGACATGTTGAGCTTCCGGCTTCTGCTCGGCCTTGCACTCACTGGTCATGCAACACTGGTCTAGCAGCTCTTGAAATGACTGCACATCTCGACGAGCCAATTTCTCAAGCCAACTCGGGTCGAGATTTTTTGGCATTGCCGACACCAGTGAAACGGTCACGGCAATGGCCTAGGTGGCATCGAATCACTTCGGTCACAGATCGACGAGATGCGGCTGGTGTCCGAGCTACAGCCGCATCCTCAGGTAGCTCAGTTCACTTTAGGAAGAGCCGAGCTCGAACGACCGAGACGGAGTGTCAATCCTCCGACATTCCGAACACTTCAAAGATATCTTCCTCGTCTTCACGTGCCCGAGGATCTCCGTTCTGCTCGACAGAAACGAGACTACCCTTTCCGTACATCCGCTGGCCGATCTTCCGGAACTCAACAACTGCGATTACCGGTATCGCTACCGATATTTCATCGTCATAGGCGTGAACTTCACCGTCAACATCAAATCGCAATATTTCCGGCACGCCGTCTTCCGGAGAATGACACCGGCTCGACGTCGCCAGTTGGCCATTAGGGAAGCCGATCGCACGTTTCATTGCATGAATCCGAGCATCATCCGCGTCTTCGAACGTTAGCCGCGCTGCAAGATGCATGCTGGCCATAGCAATCAGCCAAAATGGGGTGACGCCGCTTCGACTCAGAGCTATTTTGACCTCTCGCCAGTGCGCCTCCGTGAGAGGAAGCCCGAGAGCAGCCGCACGGACAAACCCCGCATCAATATCGAAGAGAACGTAACTCGGCCCCCGGTTCAGGGTCTCAAGATCCGCCTTGCGAAGGGAAGCGTAGGTTTGGTGGCCGAGACAAGCAGCGAGAAGCTGATGCACTTGCCCGAGCTTAATTTGGGGTACGTGCTTGGAAAGAAGGGAGTGCGCGACGCAACTCCAGCGAGTGAACTGGTCCATGGTTGTCTCTCAAAGCGCAGCGAACGTTGAGCGTTTAGCGTCCGCCGCCTTGACAACATGCGACGCGGAATGAAGCAATAAGTATTCGTGCCAGTTTAAGCCGCTCAAAACTTGGGCTGGGAGCCCGGGCGAGTCACGCCTGACGCGATTCTGCCATACGCACAAATCAAAAACAAATCGTGTGTATACGACCGATCGGATGTCCGACCGTTTGAAGAGCACAATGTCGAGGACATGGCATGTCTTGAGCGGAAAGGTGGAATACCGTCTGTCGCCGCATCAGCAAACACGAGGCGGCCGTAGCCGCCTCACAACAACCTACCACTCAATCAGCCCGCCACACCCCGATTCGCCTCAATCACCGTCAACGCGGCCATGTTCACAATCCGCCGCACGGTCGCGCTAGAAGTAAGAATGTTCACGGGAGCATTAACGCCCAAGAGGAAAGGCCCCACCGCCACATTGCTCCCCGCCTCGGTCTTGAGCAGGTTATAAGCAATATTCCCCGCATCCACATTCGGACACACCAGCAAATTCGCCGCTCCCTTCAACGGCGACATCGGCAGCAGCTTCGCCCGCAGTCCTTCATCCAGCGCGCAGTCGCCATGCATCTCGCCATCCGCCTCGATATCCGGCGCCTGCTCCCGCACGATCTCCAGCGCCCGGCGCATCTTCACGCCCGAAGCCGCACTCCCTGAACCGAAATTCGACCGCGACAGCAGCGCAACCTTCGGCGTCAAATTCAGCCACTCCATCTGCCGCGCCGCCGCAATCGTGAATTCAGCAATCTGCTCCGCATCGGGGTTGTCGTTGACGTGCGTATCCACCAGCGCGACCGTGCGCTGATCGAGCAGCAGGATGTTCATCGCCGCGTAAGTCGACGCTCCCGGCTTCTTCCCGATCACCTCATCCACGAACCGCAGGTGATTGTGATACTCGCCCACCGTGCCGCAGATCATCCCGTCCGCATCGCCGAGCTGCACCATCATCGCGCCGATCAGCGTCAGGCGGCGACGCATTTCCACGCGCGCCATTTCCTTCGAAATGCCGTCGCGGCACCGCAGTTCCCAATACTTCGTCCAGTACTGCGGAAAGCGCTCGTCGTACTCCGGATTGGTCACTTCGACATCCTGACCAAGTCGCAGGCGCAGGCCGAACCGCTCGATGCGCGCCAGCAGCACCTCCGGACGCCCGACCAGAATCGGACGCGCGAGCTTCTCGTCGACGATCACCTGCACCGCCCGCAGCACCCGCTCGTCTTCGCCTTCGGTGAACACGATCCGCGCCTTGCCGCCGTCACGCACCAGCCGACGCGCGGTCGCGAACAGCGGCTTCATGAACGCACCGGAGTGATAGACGAACTGCTGCAGCTGCTCGACATAGGCGTCGAGATTCGCGAGCGGACGCGTCGCCACGCCGCCCTCCATCGCCGCCTTGGCCACGGCCGGCGCGATACGCACGATCAGGCGCGGATCGAACGGCTTCGGAATCAGGTATTGCGCGCCGAACGACACGTCGTACGCACCGTATGCCGCCGCGACGACTTCGTTCTGCTCTTCCTCGGCCAGCCCCGCGATCGCGTGAACCGCGGCGATCTCCATTTCGCGCGTGATCGTCGTCGCGCCCACATCCAGCGCGCCCCGGAAAATGTACGGGAAGCACAGCACGTTGTTGACCTGGTTCGGGTAGTCCGAGCGGCCCGTCGCGATAACGACGTCGTCGCGCGTCTCGTGTGCCAGTTCAGGGAAGATTTCCGGCGTCGGATTGGCGAGCGCGAGAATCAGCGGACGCGCCGCCATCGCCTTCAGCATCTCCGCCGTGAGGATGCCGCCGACCGACAGCCCCAGAAACACATCCGCACCGCCGATCACTTCGGCGAGCTTGCGCGCATCGGTTTCCTGCGCGAAGCGCGACTTGGCCGGGTCCATCAGCGTGGTACGGCCGCGATAGACGACGCCTTCGATGTCCGTCACCCAGACGTTTTCGACCGGCAGCCCGAGGTCGACCAGCAGGTCCAGGCACGCCAGTGCGGCCGCACCGGCGCCCGACGTCACGACCTTCACCTCCTTGATCGACTTCCCGACGACCTTCAACCCGTTGATGAACGCGGCGGAAACGGTAATGGCCGTGCCATGCTGATCGTCGTGGAAGACGGGAATCTTCATGCGGTCGCGCAGCTTCTGCTCGACCGTGAAGCATTCCGGCGCCTTGATGTCCTCGAGGTTGATCCCGCCGAACGTGGGTTCAAGGCCGGCGATGATGTCGACCAGCTTGTCCGGGTCGGTCTCATTGATCTCGATGTCGAACACGTCGATCCCGGCGAACTTCTTGAACAGCACGGCCTTGCCTTCCATGACCGGCTTCGATGCGAGCGGGCCGATGTTGCCCAGGCCGAGCACCGCGGTGCCGTTCGTGATCACGCCGACCAGGTTGCCGCGGCTCGTGAAGCGGTGCGCCTGCAGCGGATCGGCGGCGATCGACTCGCACACGCTCGCCACGCCGGGCGTATAGGCCAGCGCCAGATCGCGCTGGGTCACCAGCGGCTTGCTCGCCACGACCGAGATTTTCCCGGGGGTCGGAAACTCGTGATAGTCGAACGCGGCCTGCTGCTGTGTCTCTGTCTGTTTCATGTTTTGGGTCCCGGCGTGGGCGCCAGGCCAGTCCCGGCGCGATCCATGAAGCTGATTCTAGGGATCCGCCATAAGGTGATGATTCTGTTTTAATATCGGTCCATCACTTTTTCATGATGAATACATGACTAGTCAATGACTTTTGACGCAAATGACGTGGTCAGACGGCTCGGCGCTCGTCTGAAGATTCGGCATCTGGTGCTGTTGTTGCAGATTCAACAGCACGGGTCGCTGACGCGCGTCGCCGAGCACATGGCCAGCAGCCAGCCGGCCGTGACGAATGCGCTGTCGGAGCTGGAGAGCATGTTCGGCACGCCGCTGTTCGAGCGATCGTCGCGCGGCATGCGGCCCACCGCGCTCGGCGCGGTCGTGCTCGAGCGGGCGAAGGCGATGATCAAGGATCTCGACCACCTCGCCCGCGAAATGGAGGCCGTCGCCGCCGGGCACGCGGCCCATCTGCACATCGGCGTGATTCCGTTCATCTCCGGCCAGATGCTGTCGGCCGCGCTGAAGCGGTTGCAAGCGCGGATGGAGCGACGGCTGACCGTGACGATTCACGAAGGCACCAGCGATCAGCTGCTGCTGCAGCTCAGGGATCACAGCGTCGACATCGTGATCGGGCGCGCGTCGTCGGCGATCGATCTGGGGCAGGTTTCGTTTGAAGTGCTGTACCAGCAGCAGCCGCGCATGATCGCGAGCCGGCGTCTTGCGGCCAAGCTGGCGCGCACGCCGCTCGACTGGCACAAACTGCACGCGCTCGACTGGATTCTCGGCGCGCCGCATACGCCGATGCGCGAACAGGTGACCGACCTGTTCCTGTCGGCCGGCATCGCGCCGCCCGTGCCGATCGTCGAAAGCTACTCGTCGAAACTGATCGGCGAAATGATCGCGTCGAGCGACGAGGCCGTGTCGATCGTGCCGGCCGATATCGCGGAAGAACTGGTGCGGATCGCCGGTGTGGCGATCGTGCCTTACTCGCTCGTGTGGACGCTTCCGCCGATTGCGCTGTTTACGCGCTCCGCCGATTCACGTTCGCCCGCGCGCGATCTGCTCGTCGAGGCGCTGCGCGGCGTGTGCAGAGAGACGTACGGGGAAATGCAGCGATAAGCGGCTATTTGCTCGCGGCAAGGCGGCGCAGGATTTCCGCGCGCTCGGCGGTCAGCACGTGGTCGGAGCCCTCGCCGCGGTCGTAGCGCTTCGCCGTGCGATAGGAAAAGCGTTTCGAGTACTGATTGGCGGCGGGATCGAACACCCACGCGTCGACTTCGAAGAAGTGCTTGCCGAAATGGTCCTCGTCCTTCTCCCAGATATAGTCCGCCCGGACGAACAGCGGATACGGCGACACATCCGGCAACTTCCACATCGCGCGGTCGGCCATCTCCGTCTGGGTGACTTTCGGCATCAGGTTCTCGATCTTGCCGTTCGCGCCGACACGCAGGACGGCCACGCGCTCCAGCATCCCGCTGCCGCCGCCCGAGAACATCCCCGAGAAGAACACCCACGAGCCGCCCGACGCGATCGGCAACCGCTCGGACTTCGGATCCAGGCCGAACTGGTAAAGCCCCCTGGAAGAATGGGGAAGCGGCGCCGGCGGCATCTCGAAGCATGGTGCATGGTCGGGAAGCACGCAGAGCTTCACGCCGGACAGCGGGAGCCCGTCGCTGTCGAGCTTGCCTTCCACCTGCGTATAGCGCGGGAATGCGGATTCGCCAGGGGCTGCCTGAACGTCGGCGATCCCGACGACTGCAAAGCTCAAGATCACCGCGAGCGTCTTGCCGGTCCTGCGCATACACCACCCTCTCTGATTTTTTGAATGACGTGGATTGTCGATGATTCGGCAGGCTTGTGCCGACAATCGTTGCCGGGTTCACTTCGTTTGACGAGACGCCTGCGAGCAACCCGTCGATGATCCGGTCGACAGTCGATCGGCCGGCCTCTCGTACAACGACCAGTCACGGCCGTCCGACTTCAATCCGACGCGGACAAAGCCGAGCGATTCGTAGTAAGCGCAAAGCTTCGTGTTTTCAGCGTCGCAGTCGAGTCTAACGAAACGCCGGTTCGAGCCGCTCACCTCGCGGGCACACCAGTCAAGCACGAAGCTGCCAATCCCCAGCCCGTTGAAACCTTGCCGCACGCATAGCCCATGCACGTACCCGGCGACCGGTGCTTGAGGCCCCCAGTGGTTGTCGTCGTCGAAACCGAGCGCGAACGTTCCGATCAACGTGCCATCCTGTTCGACGACATACACCGCTTTCTCGGCGACATTGTTTCGCACCCACCGCTCGGAGAAGCCGTCGCCCGCGTTGCCCCACACATAATCGCCATGCGCGACCTTCTTGGCGTGTGCATCGTTCCGGATCTGCGTGAGCGCCGGCACGTCGTCTGCCGTGGCCCTGCGGATGACTTTCGAATTCATCGCTCGTCTTTCCGTTGAGTCTTCGCGGCGTGGCACGACAGCCTTCATCTCGCCAAGCCGCATTCGCAATAGCAATCGTGACGCTCTTACGAAGTCGTACCCTGGAACCAACGCGAACACGGGCCAGAATAAATGAGCACAGTCGCAATCGCATTGGCGAAAAAGGACACTTCGATCAGGTTCATCCTGAACGGGAGCGCCACCACAATGAAGGCCAGCGTCGTGACAATCGTGAGTACCAGTTCCAGCGTGCGTGCCAGCTTTTGTCGTTGGCAAAGGCCTATGATCAGGCTGGCGTTCAGGAACAGCCAGAATCCCTGAATCACGGCGATCATGGCAAGGCCCTGACGCATGAGCGTTACCTTTGCCGTGGGCACTTCACCAATTTGACTGATACCCATCTTCTGAAGCCAGACTGCAAATCCGGCCTCGATGAGCCAGACTATCGTGAAGAGCGCGATGGCATGACGGATCTGCGGCGGCGCGTCCGTGTGAAACGCCGGCATAGCCTTCAGTTTGCTGATTGGCATTGTCTTTTCGGGAGGCCGACGGCCGCCCGCCCCGGAATGTATTGGTATCGTCTCCGCCGCTAGCCGGCGCCGCGTAGCACCGAACGCCGACCGAGTGTAGCGCACCCGCTCTCACGGCAATTAAAACCCGACAAAGCGACCATAAATCCCAAAGCAGGCTTCGGCGGCGAACAATAGCGAAACGACGATACAGACAATACGCCAGCCACCGCGCAAACGGGTCGCCGCGAAATACAATCCGGCCGCGCCGACAAAAAGCGTCACTGGCCAGTAGTCGGCGCCGATCAAGATCGCGACGATATAAAAAGGCAAATCGATGGCGATGTCACTCATCCCGGTCGGCCCCCGTGCGCGCCTGACGCATGCGTTTGATCGTGCTTTCGAACACATCCGTCCGCCACCGACGGATCACCCCTCCGCCTGATGACAAACCACCTCGATATTGTGCCCATCCGGCCCGATGACGAACGCCGCGTAGTAGTTCGCGTGATAATGCGGCCGCAGCCCCGGCGCGCCGTTGTCCTTCCCGCCCGCCTCCAGCGCCGCGCGATGGAACGCATCGACTTGCTGCCGATTGTCGGCTACGAACGCGATGTGGAGATGCGCCGGTTTCTCGGCCGTCTGGAACAGACACAACGAAGGCTTGCCGGGCGGACTGATCTCGATCCCGTATGAAGGCTCGCCCTCACCCACCGTCACTGCACCGATCGGTGCGAGTGCCTTGAGGAAAAACGCCTTGCTGGCGGCAAAGTCGCTGACTCCGAATTTGACGTGGTCAAACATGAGATCCCCTCGGATAGACGGGCTGGCCTGCACCCGGGTGTGATGTCGAGACCACCGCGATGGTGCCACACACAGCCGGCGACCGTACACCTTCCGCTCACCAACAAAAAAAGCCCGACAGCGTCGGGCCAACGAGCGAGACACAAGGAGAATCCCGCTCACCCCTCACCGGGCGGTCACGCCGCGCCGCGTGACGTTGTCGAGATTCGGGCGATACCTGACGATCGCATGTCGATCGCCCTGCTTGCCTGAAAGGATTCGGAGAAACCGTGCTACTGCGAAACGGGCGCAGCGGCTGATCCGTCAGCCGGCATTTGAGGAAGAGGTACGGCCGCCCCGCTGTTCGATCCGCCACTCGTTGCGCCCGCAGCATTCGTGCTGCCCGTTTGCCCGCGACGGCCCCGGTGCGCGCCACGCACGACCGCAGGCTCACTCGCCGCGACCGGCCGCATCGGCGGATGGGTGATGTACTGGAAATTCTCGTTGATCGCGCTATTGCCCGTGTCGTACGGCGGGTGCACAAACACACTGCTGGTAACGGGCGCACTGGCTTGGGCGAACGCTGCCGGAACGATGAACATCGCGGCGGCAGCCGCCGCTACTCGCAACGCGACGAAGCGCGCGAGCGAACCGGCATCCCGGGCAGTCGGGTGTACTGTCACGCTAGTTTTCCTCCAATGCGCGTCCGGCTGGCGATCATTCGACCGCCGACGACACCCGCTCGAAAAAGTTGGCCCACGCTGAAAAGCGCGGGCCGAGCGGAGGTCACACAACACCTTGGGGGGGACAAGGCGAGACCAGTCTAGCCGGAGTCATCGGAAAGAAGATTTCATGCGGGATTACAGCTATTACTTCATATGACGAAGCCTCGGCTGGCGTCGTCGGCACCAGGCTGCAACACGTCGTTCGGACGCCCGCGTTACCGTGCGACCGGCTTCCGAATCGTCGAAGGTATGCAGCGCATCGCCGGGTTTGTTATCGTCCAATGGCGTGATGCCCCAACCCTCCACACCCACATCGAAGAAGGCGGCTCAATGATCGACCACGTCTACCTCTCCGTCACCGACATCGACAAGTCGCTGGCCTTCTATGCCGAAGCCTTGAAACCGCTCGGCTGGCACATCTTCGGCAACTACGATTCCGCGTCAGGCCCCGAAGGCGTCCCCGATCTTTACGGCCTGGGCGACGACGTGTACGGCAAGGGCAACGCGGTCGGATCAAGCATCTGGCTCCGCCAGCGCAAGCCCGGTGAAACGGGGCTGTATCTCGGGATCGTCTGCGACACCAACGAACTGGTCGACGCAGCCTATGCAGCCGCCATCAGGGCCGGCGGCATCGACGAGGGGAAACCGGCGGATCGCACCTATTTCGCACCAGGCTACTACGCGGCCAACGTCGCCGACTTCGACGGCAATCGCCTCGAGTTCGTCCACAAGGCATGGAACCCGAAGCGGCACGCATAGCGCCAACGAGCGCGGGCTCAGGTCAGTGCGCGCCACCCAGATGCTGCGTGAACCATTCCGCCGCCGCCCGACTGGTTGCGTCGAAGTGCTCGATATACGGCGTGAAATGGCCGCCTGTGATCTGGAGCAACCGCTTCGGTTGCAGCGCGTTTTCCCACGCCTTGAGGCAAAGGTCGGTCGGCGTCAGCACGTCCTGGTCGGCGACGATCATCAGCAGCGGAGTCGGCGAGATCCGGTCGATGTACTGACCCGGTTCGTTCTCGCGCGATAGCTCTGCACTGCGTAACGTCACTTCATTTCGCCAGTTCGGCGCAAACTGCGCGGCCGATTCGGTGAAGAACCGGTACGCATCCGCGCCGGCCATCGCACAGGCGGCCGAGGGGTCGGCACTGACGGTCGGCAACATGGCCGGCGGGCCACCCGCGAAGCGCTGCCGGCGATCGTCGTCGAAGCGCGCCAGCATCGCGGGTACGAGATCGGACCGCGTGCGGCGCAAGCCCGACTGATACCCGCTGATCGTCGGCACCTGCGACACCACGCATTTCACGCGCCGGTCGATGGCGGCCACTTCGAGCACGTGGCCGCCGCTGTAACTGGTGCCCCAGATGCCGATGCGTTCGGCGTCGACATCGGCGCGCGTCAGCAGATAGCTGATCGCATCGCGATAGCCACGCTTCTGTTGCACGGGATCGATTTCCTGACGAGGAACTCCGTCGCTTGCGCCGAAGTTCTTGTGATCGTAGAGCAGCACGGCAAAGCCGTTGGCGGCGAACACCTCCGCGTAGCGGTCCAGATACTGCTCCTTCACGGCCGAAAAGCCGTGCGCCATCACGATGGCGGGCCATGCTTCCCCGTCGGCGCTGCGCTGCGACGGCGCGTAGAACCAGCCTCGCAGCGTCGTGGATTCGGACGGGAATTCGATGTCGTGTCGCGTCATGTCGGGTTGCCTCATTCGGTCGGCGGGTTCGATGACCAACACGATAAGTGCAACACGCCCAGTCCCGCGTGTTCCGGAAAGACGTTTGCTACGCGGAATCGGACAGTTTCGCGTAAGCGCTCGGCGTTGTGCCGGTGAAGCGGCGAAACACGGTCGAGAATGCGCTCGTCGTTTCGTAGCCCAGATCGGCCGCGACGGCGATCACCGAGCAACCCGATGCCAGCAACGGGCGCGCGGCGGAAATCCGGGCCTGCTGTCGCCACTGGCTGAACGACAAACCGGTTTCCGCGGTGAACAGCCGGGCCAATGTTCGACTGGACGCACCGACTTCACCGGCCCACTCCGTCAGCGTGCGCTGATCGGCCGGATTCGACAGAATCGCATCGCAGACGCGTGCAAGCCGCCGATCCTGGCCGGACGGAAGTCGCAACGGCTGCTCCGGAGACCATTCGATTTCAGCGAGCATGAGCTGGATGACGAGATCGTCGCGGCCGGCAGGATGCGCGTCGATCGGAAGGGACGACGCGCGCACGATCAGCTCACGCAGCAGCGGTGAAACGTTGACCAGTCGCGGTTGATTCGGGTAGGCCGACGGGTACGCACGCGGGTCGACATATGCAGTTCGCATTTCGAGCTGCCCATGTGCGCGCATCGCATGCGAAAGGTCAGGCGGAATCCAGAGCGCGCGATGAGGCGGGATCATCCACATCGACTGGCACGCGAAGACTTCGGCAATGCCTGTGGTCGTGTAGACGAGTTGTGCGCGCGGATGCTGGTGCTCCGCGACGACGAAGCCGTCGGGAAACGCTTTCGGCATGACCGCCGCGATACCCGGCGCGCTCTGGTAGTCGCGCGGGTCGGTGCTCTTCTGAACGGAGGCGATGCCGGCGCGCTTCGGGTTGGTTGTCGCGTTGCGCTTGATCGCGCTATCGTGGCCGCTCCGTTCGCCCTTCATCGCTCGTCCTTTCACCTGTGCGGGATGGCCGGGTCATGCGATCCCGGCGAATCGGACGAATGATACGGGAATGCCTGCTGCGCTCCGACGAATAATGTCCCGATCGCGCGCTTCAGGTCGGAATGCGAGTGCCCGCTCGGACACCTGCATTCCACCCTCCCGACGCTCATGGAAAGCGCGTCGTTTATCGACTGCCTGCGAAAGAACGCGTCAAAGAATCCGGTTCAACGCATCCGAGAACCGCTTCACCGCGCCATCGACATCATGCAGCTTGTCGAGACCGAACAACCCGAGCCGGAACGTCTTGAAGTCCTCTGGCTCGTCGCATTGCAGCGGAACCCCCGCCGCAATCTGCAACCCGACATCCGCAAACTTCTTCCCGGTTCGAATCCCGTCATCGTCCGTGTAGCTGACCACGACACCCGGCGCCTCGAACCCTGCCGCCGCCACGCTCCTGAACCCTTTCTCGGCCAGCAACGCACGAATGCGTTCGCCAAGCTCGAGCTGCTCGGCCTTCACCTTGTCGAAGCCGTATGCCTCGGTTTCCTTCATCACGTCGCGCAGCGTCGTGAGGCTGTCGGTAGGCATTGTCGCGTGATACGCAAACCCGCCGCCCTCGTACGCCTCCATGATCTGCAGCCACTTGCGCAGGTCGCATGCGAAGCTGGTGCTGGTCGTCGAATCGATGCGTTCGCGCGCAAGCGGGCTCAACATGACCATCGCGCAACACGGCGACGCGCTCCAGCCCTTCTGCGGCGCGCTGATCAGGATATCGACACCACTCACCTGCATGTCGACCCAGACCGTACCCGACGCAATGCAATCCAGCACGAACATCCCGCCCACCGCATGGACGGCGTCGGCCACCGCGCGCAGGTATCCGTCAGGCAGCATCATCCCGGAAGCCGTTTCGACGTGCGGCGCAAACACCAGATCGGGCTTGCTCTCGCGGATCGCGGCGACCACTTCGTCGATCGGCGCCGGCGCGTACGCGGCCTGGCGGCCCGCTTCGACCGGACGCGCCTTCAGCACCGTCGTTTCGGACGGAATGCTACCCATGTCGAAAATCTGCGACCAGCGGAAGCTGAACCAGCCGTTGCGGATTACGAGGCACTTCTTGTTCGTCGCGAACTGCCGTGCCACGGCTTCCATGCCGAACGTCCCGCTGCCCGGGACGATCACGGCCGATTTCGCGTTGTAGACTTTTTTCAGCGTGGCGGAAATGTCGCGCATGACACCTTGAAAACGCTGCGACATGTGGTTGACCGAGCGATCGGTGTACACCACCGAATATTCGAGGAGACCCTCGCGGTCAACATCGGGAAGTAAACCTGGCATGCTCGCCTCCGGTGAAAGATGAACGATGGAATCAGGGCGCGCAGCGCCTGCGACTCGATACTGCTCTGCACCAATGCAATTGCGTCATTTCCTCGACGAATGCAGATTCTAACGAACGCCGCCGGCCGATTGGGGCATATTTTGTCCGCATTCCGGTTCGATGCGCGTCAATGCCGGCGCGTGCCGCGCACGTAGCCCTGTTCCGTGTAAGGGTTAACGACGCATGCGGCGGGCAGCCCATAACATGTCGACCAGACTCTTCACGACGGAATCCTCGATGACCTCCTCTTCAGCTTCGTCACTGCAGTCGTCAACCGATCCCGCGCTCGCCGAGCGCATCGATGCGGTGCTGTCCCGCCAGCTCGACACGCAACGCCTCGTCGGCGCGGTGGTCCTGGTCTCACGCGACGGCGAACTCGTCTACCGCCGCGCAGCCGGGTTCGCGGACCGCGAATCACGCACGCCGATGCGCGAGGACACGCTGTTCCGCCTCGCGTCGGTGACGAAGCCGATCGTCTCGGCGGCCGCGATGGTGCTCGTCGCGCAACGCAAGCTGTCGCTCGACGACGACGCGACGCGCTGGCTGCCGGAGTTCCGTCCCGCGCTGTCCGACGGCCGCGTGCCGGCGATCACGGTGCGTCAGTTGCTCGTGCATACCGCCGGCCTCGACTATCGTTACCACGAAACCGACGAGAACGGCCCCTATGCGCGCGCGGGCGTGTCCGACGGGCTGGACGGCGCATCGATCACGCTCGCCGAAAACCTGCGCCGGATCGCAAGCGTGCCGCTGCTGTTCGCGCCCGGCACCAACTTCAACTATTCGCTGTCGATCGACGTCATCGGCGCGGTGATCGAAGCCGTCTGCGGCGTGCCGCTCGCCGACGCGATCGATGCGCTCGTGCTCCACCCGCTCGGTGTGCGCGATACGGCTTTCGTCGCACGCGATCCCGCACGACTCGCCACGCCCTACGTCAACGACACGCCGCGGCCGCACCGGCTCGCCGAGAACGAAGCCGTACCCATCGACGAAGGGACCGTCGGCGTCACATACTCGCAGTCGCGCGCACTCAACGCGCAGGCGTTCCCATCGGGTGGCGCCGGAATGGTCGGTACGGCCGGCGACGTGCTGACGGTGCTCGACACGCTGCGCGCGGGCGGCGGCGCGATCCTGCCAGCCGACCTGGTCGACGAGATGGGCCGCGTACAGACCGGCGACTTCGAATTGGCGGATCTGCCCGGCGCGGGTTTCGGGATCGGGTTTTCGGTATTGCACGACCCGCAGGCGGCCGCATCGCCGGAATCCGTCGGCACATGGCGCTGGGGTGGCGTCTACGGTCATTCGTGGTTCGTCGATCGCGCACGCGGGCTGACCGTCGTGTCGCTGACGAACACGCTCTACGAAGGGATGAACGGCCAGTACACGCTCGATCTGCGCGATGCCGTCTACGGCGTGGGATAACGCGCGAAACAAAAAAAGGCCCGACAAGCGTCGGGCCAATGGGTTTGAGACACAAGGAGAATCCCGCCCACCCCACTTCCGGGCGGTTACGCCGCGCTACACGACGTTCTTTTCGACGATCGGCCGGTTTTCCAGCACGCGCGCCCAGCCGAGCGACGACAGGTCGAGCGTGTCGTAACGCCCGCCCAGAATGAGTTCGCTGACGCCCCGCCCCGTCGCCGGCCCCTGCTGCAGCCCGTGGCCGCTGTAGCCGTTCGCGAACACGACGTTGTCGAGTTCGGGGTGGTAACCGATGATCGCGTTGTGATCGAACACGTTGTACTCGTAGTATCCGGACCAGCAATTCTGGACTCGCAGCGCCTCGAATTCCGGCACGCGATTCGCGAGCGTCGGCCAGATCACCTCGTCGAACAGGTCGTGGTCGACTTCGTCGAGCGGCAGGTCGTCCGGATCGCGATCGGGGCTCGGTGACGTGCCGCAGATATACGTGCGCCCTTCCGGCCGGAAATACACGCCGCTCGGATCGATCAGCAACGGACAATCGGTGAGCTTCGCCGGCGACGACACGTTGAAGATGCTGCGGCGCCGCGCAAACACCGGAATATCGATGCCCATCATCGACGACAGCGTGCGCGTCCACGCACCGGCTGCGTTGACGAGCGTGTCGCACGCGTAACGCTCGCCGTCGCCCGTCACGACATGCGTGATCCGGCGGCCGTCGCGCACGACGTCCTTCACATCGGCCGGCACGTAGCGGGCACCGAGCGCCTGCGCCTTCTTGCGCAGCGCCTGCACGAGCCCGTAGCCGTCGAACCAGCCTTCGCCGCTCACGCCGTACGCACCCGACACGAGATCGTCGACATTCAGCCACGGAAACTTCGCGCGCAGCGCATCGCCGTCCATCAGCCGGATATCGGCGCCGAGGCTCGTCTGCAGCGCATGATTCTCGCGCAGCGTCGCATCGCCGGCCGGCGTCGCGAGGAACAGGTAACCGCCTTCGTGCAGATCGATCGACGGCCGGTTGCCGTCCACTTCGAGCCGCTCGCCGATCGTGCGCAGGAAGTCGATGCCGAACAGCGACATCTCGATCGACAGCGGCGTCGAGAACTGCTGGCGAATCGACGCGGCCGACAGCGCCGACGACGATCTTGCATAGGTGGGGTCGCGTTCGATGACGGTCACGGCGACCGTGGGATCGGTGGCGCGCAGGAAATAAGCGATCGAACTGCCGATCACACCACCGCCGACGATGACGACTTGAGAACTCACGACTGACTCCGGTTGCACGTAAAAGGCGCGGCCTGCCGACCGCGCCCGTGGGTTGTTCGTGCCGCGTCGTGCGCGGCGTCGCGTGGGCAGACTGCCCCGGCGATCGCTTCGGCTATTTCAGCACGTCCCGCATCGCCGCGAAAGTCTGCTCGCGCGGATTGCGTTCAGTCCGCCGATTTCGTCGTGACGGGCTGCCACGCGGCGTTCTTCACTTCATACAGCGTCGAGCTCGGGTTCTTCAGGTCGCCCGTGTTCGTGAACGCGATCGTGCCCGTGATGCCGTCGTAGCGCGTGCCCTTCAGCGCGCCGTTGAAATCGGCCGGCTTGGTCGAGTTCGCTTTCTGCATCGCATTGATCGCGATCCACGTCGCGTCGTAGGCGAACGGCGCATACGCGAGCATGTCGACGCCGTACTTCTGCTTGAATTTCGTTTCGAACTGCTTGCCCTTCGCAAGACGCGACAGCGGCTGCCCGTATTCCCACACCGATGCGCCTTCGGCCGCACCGCCGGCGAGCTTGATGAAGTTCGCGTTCATCACGCCGCCGCCCGCGAGAAACTGCGCGCGGATGCCGAGCTGGCGCATGCGCTTCACGAGCATCGCGGCCTGCGCGTCGAGGCCGCCGAAGAACACGAGATCGGCGTTGGTGCTCTTGATCTTCGTGAGCTGCGCGCTGAAGTCGACGGCCTTGTCGTTCGTGAATTCGCGCGCGACGATCGTGCCGCCGTTCGCCTTCACGGCCTTCTCGAATTCGTCGGCTTCACCCTGGCCGAACGCGGTGCGGTCGTCGATGATCGCGATGCGCTTCGCCTTCGTCACGCTCGCGGCATACGTACCGGCGTTGCCCGCGTTCTGCGTATCGGTCGCGATCACGCGGTACACGGTGCCGAGCCCGGCGCGCGTGATGTCGGGATTGGTCGCCGACGGCGTGATCATCGGAATGCCGGCCTTCGCGTAGATCTTCGACGCGGGCAGCGTCGTGCCCGAATTGAAGTGGCCGATCACGACGGCCACCTGCGCGTCGGCGAGTTGCTGCGCGGCCTGCACGCCGGTGCGCGGATCGCTCTGGTCGTCCTGCGACGCGATCACGAACTTCACCGGCTTGCCGCCGACCGTCGTGTGCGCGGCATTCGCTTCGTCGACCGCCATGCGCACGCCGTTCTCGATGTCCTTGCCGTAGGCGGCGCCGCCACCCGTCAGCGGGCCGGCCACGCCGACCTTCACGACCGTTTCCTGCGCGTGGGCCGCGCCCGTCTGGAACGCGAGGAGCGCGGCGGCCAATGCAACGCCGGAAAGCGAACGAATGCGGAACGTCATGGCAATCCTTCTTCTGTGGGTCGGGGTGCAACGCGCGCTTGCCGCGCGTCGGCGACCTCTTGCGCGCCGGTGATGTCTTGCGCTGCCGGGGCGCAATTTGATGCGCCCGACCGGCCGGCCGATCACCGCGATTCCGTCTCCGAAGAACCTTTCATCGCGAAAGAGGTGAATGGATTGTGGATAGCCAATACCCGTGCAGCAAACGAAATATCGGAACTATGTTGTGAGGATTTGTCATCAAGTTCCGCGTGCGTGGCCGACCCGCGGCCGCGCAGCGGCGGGCCGTGGGTGGAAAACTTCAATGGGGAATGGCGGTAGCGCCCTTGGGTAAAGGCCGGCCGTGGTCATGCCGATCGCGCATCACCGTACCGGCGGCGGCCCGGCCGGCCATCGCGACGCCCGCGACGGGCGCCGCGTCATCGGTCAGTGCCGATCGGCGCCCGTGTGCTTGCGCACCGCATCGGCTGCCTCGCCGGCCTTTTCCTGGATCTTGCCGGCCTGCTGCTCGGCGATGCCTTCCGCTTCCGTCCTGCGGTCGCCCGTCACCTTGCCGAGCGCTTCCTTGACCGAACCCTTGACCTGCTTGAGCTTGCCTTCGATGCGATTCCTGTCCATGGTCGTCTCCTGCGATGGATGGGGAGAGCCGGCGATGTAACGGCCTGCGCCGCACCGCCGAGTGGACAGGATCGCAAGCGAACGCAGCGCGCGGCAGATGCGGATGCACCAGTGTGCGTGGTGCATTCGTACCGTCGGCGTCAGTCCTTGCCTTTCGGGCCGCCCTTGTCGCCGCGCGCGCCGTTCGCTTCGGCCGCGCCGACGATCCCGCGCTCGCGCGCCCACACGATCGCCTCGCCGCGGCTATGGACGTCGAGCTTCGCGTAGATCGTCGCGACGTGATTGCGCACGGTGTTCGGCGCGAGCCCAAGGCGACCGGCGATCTCCTTGTCGGCGAGACCGTGGCACAGCAGGTCGAACACGTCGCGCTCGCGCGCGGTCAGGTCCGACAGCTGCGCGCCGGCGTCGGGCGCATTCGCGCGCCGCACGTTCGCGAGCTTCTCGATCAGCGTGCGGCTGAACCACGACGCATCCTGCATCGCGGTCTCGATCGCATAAACGAGTTCCATCTCGGTGCGCTTGCGATCGCTGATGTCGAGCAGCGCGACGAGCAGGCAGTCGCGGCCGTGAATCGCGACCGGATCGGCCGACACGACGCAATCGCGCACATCGCCCTCACGCGTGCGAATCTGCACATCGGCGTTGCGTACGTTGCCGTCGCGCGCAAGGCGGCCTTCGACGCGCTGCCACGCGCCGCGCTCGGCCCACAGCCCGATTTCATCCGCGGACTTGCCGAGCAGGTCGTCCTGCGCATGGCCCGTCATCGCGGCGAATGCGCCGTTCACGTCGAGCAATTCGAAGCGGTCGGCCGTGACGATCGCGGTCGCGACCGGCGCCATCCGGAATGCCGTCGCGAAGCGTTCCTCGCTCTGCTTGAGCGCGCGCTCGGCCTGCTTGCGCGGCTCGAGATCCATGAACGTGAACAGCATGCATGCCTCGTCGTTCATGTCGATCGGCTGCCCGGCGACGACCACCGCCTTCGTGCCGCCATCCGCGAGTTTCAGCACGGCTTCCATCTGCGGGATCGTCGCGCCTTCGCCGAGCCGCTCGATCGCGAGCTCGCGCCGCTCGGCCTGTTCGAGCACGTCGACTTCGTACACCGAGCGGCCCAGCACGTCGTCGCGCGCGTGGCCCGTCATGTCGAGAAAGCCCTGGTTGACCTTCACGTAGCGCAAGTCGTCGAGCCGGCAGATCACGGCCGGCGCCGGGTTCGCGTTGAAGGTGCGCTCGAAGCGCTCCTCGGCGCTCGCCCATTCGGTCGCGTCGTGCAGCACGAGCGCGAGGCAGTCGGGTTCGCCGGCCGCGTTCGTCAGCACGAGGCTGCGGATGCGGTGAACCCAGCTCACGGTTTCATCGGCGGCCGACTCGACTTCGACCGTCACGTCGCTGAACTCTTCGCCGGCGATCACGCGATCCATCGGATAGTGGCCGTCGCGCACCGGATGGTTGTTCCGGTAGCGCAGCCGGAAGCGCTCGCGGTATTCGGTCACGGTCGCACCGAGCGCCTTCAGTTCGGTCACGCCGTGCATCGCGAGCGCGGCCTCGTTCGCCCACACGATCCGCTGGTCGGGCTCGACCAGGATCACGCCCTCGGTGAGGCCCGCGATGATCTGGTGCAGCTGGCGGCGGTCGGTATGCGACTTGAGCGCCTGTTCGTTTACCTGTTCGTTCATCGAATGGTTCCGCTGGGTCGACACGCGCCGGCCGGCGCGTGGGGCGATGATCGCTTGCCGCGCATCGGCACGACAGGCGCGAATGCACTAGCCGTCATAGTACATTCGCACGGCGCGCCACCATCGTGCGGCATCCCGCCGACCCGGAAGCATCCGCTGCGCCCGCTTGCCCCGCTTTGCGGTCGGCGAGCACCTCTCCCTCCTTCTTCGCCCCCCGTGCAAACGCACTAGCCGATCAGGTGAATTTGCGCGATGTCCGCTCGCGTTCGCTTCGGTACGCTGGTCCTGCATCGGCGCGCATGCGCTGCCTTCCCAACCGCAGAGGAGAAGCACGATGAAGCTGCATCAGACACCCGATCCGACGCGGCCCGAACCGCCTCCGGACAGTCCGCCAGAACCGCCGCCCGGCACCGATCCGCCGGTGCCGCTGCCACCCGACGTGCCGCGCCCCGACATGCCGCCGCGCGAGCCCGGCTACGACACGCCGATCGTCCGGTAACGCACGGAACGATCCTTGCTCGACGATCAGTCCACTCACCACGCCAATCGAAGGAGAACATCAATGAACAAGATCTCGCACCTTTCGACGCTGCTCGCCGTCAGCGCAGCTTTCCTGCTCGGCGCCGCGCCGCTCACGAACGCGGTTGCACAGGACGCGTCTGCCGACAACGGCATGAAGACGGAATCGAACCAGCCCGTCACCGACACGTGGATCACGACCAAGGTGAAAAGCCAGCTGGCCGCCACCGATGGCATGAAGAGTGTCGACATCAGCGTGAAGACGGTCGACGGCGTCGTCACGCTCACGGGCGTGCTGCCGACGAAGATCGCCGTGAAGAAGGCAATCGCCGTGTCGCGCGCCGTGAAGGGCGTGAAGCACGTCGACGCATCCGGCCTGAAGGCGAAGGCCTGACCTCCCGGCGCGGCGCGCCGCCGCGCCGTTTTATCCCTGCACGACAAGGAGCACACGATGAACGAGGACAAGATCAAGGGCCAGTGGAAGCAGCTCACCGGCAAGCTGAAGGCCAAGTGGGGCAAGCTGACCGACGACGATCTCGCGGTCGCCGAAGGCAATCGCGACTATCTGGCCGGGAAGATCCAGGAACGTTACGGGATCGCCCGCGACGCGGCCGAGAAGCAGTTGAAGGAATTCGATCGCGAGCTGTAACGCAACCGGCCATCTCCCCCCGCCGCGACGCTGCCGGCGTCGCGGCCATCAGGATCACGACATGGGCAAATACCTGATCGCCTGGCTGCTCGGCGTGCCGTTCGGGCTGCTGGTGCTGTTCTATCTGATCACGCACGTCTTCTGAGCGCACGGCACGCGCCCGCGGCCTTCGCGGCCCCCTCGCCTTCACGACTACGCAATCGACCGCGACACGGCGTTCCGCTGCATCGCGGCCGCCCAACGCAAATCGGGCAGGACGCTTGCACGCCCTGCCCGATCCGCTCACTCATGCTTCAGGGACGCGCGTCACGCGCAGCCCCCGGTTCGTTACTTCGCCGCGTTCGCCGTCATCTTGAAGATGCCTTGCGCGTTGCCCGCATCGAAACGCAGGTCGGTCACCCAGCGGCGCGCGCCCTGGTCGAACGTGCGCTTGCGCGTGATGAACTCGTAGAACGAACCCGGCACGTTGCGCTTCACCGTGCCGCCGTCGCGCGTGCGGAACTCGCGCTCGACGGTGTCGGCACGATACGCGGTCTGGAACACGCGGCCCGAGCGCGAGCGCTCGACTTCCGGCTTCATCGGCCGCCCCTTCGCCTTCTCGTCGTCGGACAGCTTGAACACGTCGGCAACGCGATCGGTCGCATGATTGAACGCGTTGCCTTCGGTCGAGATCCACGCCATTTCCGCCGATTCCATCAGCAGCGTTTCGTAGTCGAGTTCGTTCGGCAAGTCGTGCTGGCGCGCGAACGCACCGACGATTTCCGGCAGCAGCGCCTGCGCGGCTTCCAGCGACAGCCAGCCCTCGCGCTCGACTTCCCACAGCAGCGCGACGGCCGCCGGAGACAGCGGATCGCGCGACGAACTGACGACGTTCGTCACGGCCTGCTGGAATTCCTTCGAGAAACGTTCCGGATGCAGTTCGCTGACGAAGAACTGCGCGATTTCGTCCGGTGCGTCTTCATGCGCATACGCGCGGCCCGTCATGCCGAGCTTGTCGAGCGGGTAGCGGCCGTTCAGGCGGAAGCCGAGCGGACGCAGGATGCGCGTGAACGCGGCTTCTCCCGGCGGCAGCGCGCCCGTGTGCGGCCAGCGCACCGTGCGCAGCGCACCGTGGTCGAAATAAACCGAGCCGCCGCTTTCGATCGCTTCGGCCGTGTACGCCCGCCCGTTCGCCGAACGCTCGAGCAGCCCTTCGAACAGCGCCATGTTCATCGCCTGCGCGATTTCCGCGCGCGTCACGACGCCGTCTTCCCATTCTTCGAGGATGGCCGGCATGTTCAGGGTCGAGAACAGGGCGTCGGTCTTCGCCTGTCCCAGCAGCTTCGTCAGCAAGCTCTCGATATTCGGATTGCGCATCAGGATTCTCGTCTCGGGGGACCGCCGGCAAACGTGCCGGCAACTCGTTGGCCGGCCGCCCAGCGGGCGCCTGGCCTTGCATGGGAAGCATTATTCAAAGGGTTGCAGCCGGGCGTAAAGCGAGATTAAATTGACATGTGATGAGTTTTTGGAATTATTAGCCATTCCTCGCCCGCCTTCCGCCCCCGCGCGGCGCGGCCCTGTTCGTCAGACGAATCGAGCATCATGCGTAAATTCAAGATCCCCAACATGGGCGCGCTCGTGGCCTTCGAAGCCGCCGCGCGCCACGAGAGCTTCACGCACGCGGCCAAGGAGCTGTTCCTGACCGAAAGCGCGGTGTCGCGCCAGATCGCGACGCTGGAGGCCAGCCTCGGCGTGCGGCTGTTCGCCCGGGTGAAGCAGCGCGTCGTGCTGACGCGCGCCGGCAAGCTGTACGGCACGCAGGTGCGACGGGCGCTGGAAACGCTCGACCGCGACACGCTGTCGATCATCGCGCACGGCAGCGGCGGCGGCTACCTGGAACTCGCGGTGCTGCCCACCTTCGCATCGCACTGGCTGATCCCGCGCATCAAGAGCTTCTACGACCGCACGCCCGACGTGCGCGTGAACATGGGCAGCCGCACCGACCTGTTTTCGTTCGAGGACACGCACTTCGAGGCCGCGATCCACTACGGCAAGCCGACCTGGCCGGGTACGTCGTCCGACTACCTGTTCGGCGAGGAAGTCGTGCCGATCTGCTCGCCCGCGCTGCTCGACGGGCCCGTCGAGCGCGTCGAGGATCTGCTCACGTATCCGCTGCTGCACTCGACGACGCGCCCCGGTGCGTGGGCGCAGTGGTTCGAGACGCACGGCGTCGAGGACATCCGCACGATGCAGGGCGTGCGCTACGAACTGCACACGATGCTGATCAGCGCGGCCGCGGCCGGGCTCGGGATCGCGCTCGTGCCGAAGTTCTTCGTCGAGGAACAGTTGCAGCAGCTCGGCCTGATCGTGCCGTGCGACGCGGCGACGGTCGGCGATTCGGCGTACTACCTCGTGTATCCGACCGAATTCAGCCACAGCAAGCCGCTGGAGCTGTTCCGCGGCTGGCTGCTCGAACAGGCGAGCGCGTATGCGGCGCCGGGGCGCGTGGAGGAGGATGGCGACCTGGAGGATGACGAGGACGTCGAATAACGGCGCGCTTGCGCCAGCGTCAGGGCGCGGTGGCGTGGCAGGCGTGCCGCGCCGGCACGCTGGCCTTGACGACCTTCACCAGCCGCGCGCTATCGGGCGTTTCCAGCCCCGGGCACGCGGTGTACACATCGCGAATCACGAGCGTCGCGCGCCCGTCGAGCAGGCAAACGCCGTGCGGCTGCGCGGCGGGCAGCCGCAGCCCGCGTCGCGCAACGTCCTGGTTCGTGAAAACGATCATGCCCGCGCGTTGCGAGCGGTCGGGCAAGCGCTTCGCCGACGCATCGTCCTCTTCGAACCACACGTCCGGCCCGATCGCTTCATCGTCGTAATCGACCGCGTAACGCCCCGACAGCGTGATCGCGCGGTCGACATGCACGGCATGGCATTCAGGCTCGGCATCGGCCAGGATCGGCTGCTCGCCCGCCGCGGCCGGACCGCACGCCAGCAACAACAAGGCGCACAGCATGCGGGCGCGGCCGGTCAGGTTCGATACATCGATCGCTTGGCGGATCATGGGGCGTGAGAGGCGGGCCATCGTGACGATGACCCGCATTGTCGCGCAACGCACGCGCGATGCGCGTGTCGGGCGTTACATGTGCCACTTCACCGTGGCGGTCAGCGTGCGCGGATCGCCGGGCATGTTGTACAGGTCGGCGTTGCCGTGCGCGGCGATGAAGTAGCGGCGATTGAACAGGTTGTCGAGCGTGAGCGTCACGTCGACCTTCTTGCTGCGATACCCGGCGCCGAGGTTGAACACCGTGAACGACGGCAGCGTGACGAGATCGCTCGCCGATGTATAGCGCGCCGACTGGAACTGCATGCCGGCCGCTGCATAGAAACCGTACGGCAACTCGCGCTTGAGCCACAGGTTTGCGCTGTGGCGCGGCATCAGCCCCGGCGTGTTGCTCGACACCGCGAGGCCGGCCGCCGTCGATTGCGCGGAACCGTCGACCGTGCCGTTCAGGTACGCGTAACCCGCATACACGGACCACTTCGGCGCGATCTCGCCGGTGAAGCCCAGTTCCATTCCATGCACGTGCTGCGTGCCGATCGGCAGCGCATAACCGGGGTTCGCGGGATCGCCGATCTGCTGGTTGGTCTGACGCATGTCGAACAGCGCGACGCTGGCCGTCGCCTTGCCGCCGAGATCGAAGCGCGAGCCGACTTCATACGCGGTGGTCTTCTGCGGCGCGAGCGCGGCGCCGTTCGCGAACGCGCCGGAACTGATCAGCGTATCGGCGAGCGGCGAGAACGACTGGCTGAACGACCCGTACAGCGTCAGCCAGTCGAGCGGTTCGTAGATCAGGCCGACGCGCGGGCTCCACGCGTGGTCGGTACGGTCGAGGTTGATGTTCGACGACGTGTAGTCGTGGCGGATCTGGTTCAGGTAGTCGAAGCGCAAGCCGGCCAGCACCTTCCAGTGCTCGGTCAGCGAGATCAGGTCCTGCGCGTAGACGCCCGCGAGCCCGACGACGGTCGACGCATTCGTCTTCGCCCGCGCACCAGTCGGCACGCCGGGCAGGATCACCTGCTGCGGATTGAACAGATCGTAGGTCGCGACCTTCGTCACACTGTAGATCGTGTCGAACTTCTGCTGCTGCGACAGTTCGAGCCCGTACAGCAACTCATGGCGCATGCCGAACAGCGAGGTCTTCTGCGTGAGTTCGAACACGCCGTCGATGCCGTGATCGGTGCGCTGGCGCGTCGACTGGTCGAGCGTGACGACCGGGCGCGCCGCCGTCTTGATCGGCTCGTACGTCACGTAGTTCTTGCGTTCGAGCGAGAAGTCGTACGCGCGGATCGCGCCGTGGAACGACAGCGAATCGTTGAAGCGGTGATCGAGCGACACCGTCGCGCTCTTCGCGGAAATGTCGTTGTACGAACTGTTCGCCGCGTCGGCCGAACCGTAGTACGTGTTGATCGGCACGTCGACCGGCCGGCCGCCATACGCGGGCAGGCCCTGGTCGGACGTGCGGCGGTCGTGCAGGTAGTCGAATTCGACGTTCAGCACCGTGTCGCTGTCGAGCTTGAACTGCGCGGACGGCGCGATCGCCTGGCGGTTGAGCTGGAACTGGTCGCGGAAGCTGTTCGAGTTCTCGGCCGCGCCGGTGATGCGGAAACGCGCCACATCGTTCGCGTTCCAGCCGAGGTCGAATTCGCCACGCCGCTCGCCGCGCGTGCCGAGCGTCACGCCCACATCGTTCACCGGGGTCGCCAGCGGCCGCTTCAGCACGCGATTCACGATGCCGCCCGCCGAGCCACGCCCGTACAGCACGGCCGCCGGCCCCTTCAGCACCTCGACGCGATCGACGTTCGACAGGTCGCGGTAGTACAGCGCATCGTCGCGAATACCGTCGACGTACTGGTCCGTGATGCTGTTGAAACCGCGGATCGTGATCTGGTCGCGCTGGCCATCGCCGACCGAGAAGCCGACGCCCGGCACGTTGCGCAGTGCATCCTGCATCGACGTCGCGTTCTGGTCCTCGATCACTGCGTGCGGGACGACGTTCACCGTCTGCGGGACATCCATCAGCGACATGTCGGTCTTGGTCGCCGCGCGCGAGTGGCCGCCGTCGTACGACGCATGCTCGGCGGCCGCGTTGACGGAAATCGCGGGCAAGGTTGCCGCGGCATCGCTCGCCTGGGCGAACGCGGTACGCGCGCCAGCCAGCGACGTGGCGATCAGAAGCGCATGGCAGGCGCTCTTGTTGAGTTTCATCGTGAACGTAGGGGTGGTGAAGAAAAACGGCGAACGCAAACGTGTCCGGCCAATGCGCGAGTCGGGCGGCGAATCGGCTGACGACGCCCTTTCCGTGAAGCAGGCGGTGGCGCGCGGAGGATCGCCCCGTCGCGCATGCCGGCCGGCACGACCGGCACGAAAGAGCCGTGACGGGATGTCGTGGCTCGTAACGGAGCGAAATATTAAACGAGAATGATTCGTGTTTTTAGTTAATTTTTAACGTGTCGCCTGCCCGCAACGTGCGTACGCATTGCGCTCTGGATTCCTGACGAATGCCTTTCTGTTTCGCGGGTTTGGCCCGCCAGGAACGTAATAAAAACGAAAGAATCAGACCGGCCGCGTCATGCGGAGACGATCAAACAAAAGGCGGGATTCGGGAAACGACGGGGGAGAAACTGGAGAGGATCACGAAGGATCCGGTGAAGCACGCGGGACGCATGCAAATGTCCGGTGCGCGCCGGACCGGGCAACCCCGACCCGGCGCTCCGGGCAGCCGACCTCGCATCGGCATCGCGGCGGACCTACTTCTGTTCTTCACTACGTCTGCTCTCAGGCTCACTTCATTTTTTTCTTCGCCGCGCCGCGCCATTATCCGCTCAATCCGGTCAGAGTGAAACGTTTGCGAACGCACCAGGCACGTTATACCGGCTATTCGGAAACAGTCTTTCCAAATGCTTACGGCTCACGCCAAGCGATTCGGCAATTCTTGCATTCGCGACGGCGTTCCTTTTTAATGGAACTGGTTCCATTCATTGATTCGGCCAGGTTCCCGCGTGACGCATCGTCGTGTGCGCGTCATCATGCCGATTCAGGATCGAGGATCAATCAGCTCAGGATTCGCATCGCCCGTCCTTCCCGGACACCCCGTCAAACGAGACCGTCATGCCCGATTCCGCCTCCCTGCAGCAGCTGTTTCCCGCCTATCAGGACATCCCCGCCGAGTTCCGGCTCACTGCACCGATCCACCAGCGCGTGTCGCTCGTCGACGGCGAACTGCGACCGTGGGACGGCGCGACCAAGACCGTGCTGTCGCCCGTGTGCGTGCGGCAGGCGGACGGCAGCGTCGAGCAGGTCGAAATCGGCAGCTACCCGGTGATGGGCGAAACGGAAAGCGACGCGGCGCTCGATGCCGCGGTGCGCGCATACGATGCCGGCCGCGGCGAGTGGCCTACCATGAAGGTCGAGCAGCGCATCGCGTGCATGCAGGACTTCATCAAGCGGATGGTCGCGCAGCGCGAGCTCGTCGTGAACCTGATCATGTGGGAGATCGGCAAGAGCCTCGCCGATTCGCAGAAGGAATTCGACCGCACCGTCACGTACATGACGCAGACGATCGATGCGCTGAAGGAGCTCGACAACGCGAACTCGCGCTTCGTGATCGCGGAAGGCACGATCGGCCAGATCCGCCGCACGCCGCTCGGCGTCGTGCTGTGCATGGGCCCGTACAACTATCCGCTGAACGAGACCTTCGCGACGCTGATCCCCGCGCTGCTGATGGGCAATACCGTGGTGTTCAAGCCGCCCCAGTACGGCACGCTGCTGTTCGAGCCGCTGCTCGAAGCGTTCCGCGACGCGTTCCCGAAGGGCGTGATCAACACGATCTACGCGCCCGGCGCGGTGGTCGTGCCGCACATGCTCGCATCGGGCAAGATCAACGTGCTCGCGCTGATCGGGTCGAGCAAGGTCGCCGACCACCTGAAGAAGCAGCACCCGAAGTCGCACCGGCTGCGCGCGATCCTCGGCCTCGACGCGAAGAACGCGGCGATCGTGCTGCCCGACGCCGATCTCGACCTGACCGTGAAGGAGTGCCTGCTCGGCGCGCTGTCGTTCAACGGCCAGCGCTGTACCGCGCTGAAGATGCTGCTCGTGCACCGCTCGATCGTCGACGAATTCCTGAAGCGCTTCACCGCCGCGCTCGAACAGCTGAAGATCGGCATGCCGTGGGAGAAAGGCGTCAGCATCACGCCGCTGCCCGGCATGCATCGCACGGCCTACATGACGGACGCGATCGACGACGCGAAGGCCAGGGGCGCGCAGGTCGTCAATCATTCGGGCGGCGAGTTCAGCAAGACGCTGTTCTATCCGGCCGTCGTGTATCCGGTGTCGGAAGGGATGAAGCTGTACCGCGAGGAACAGTTCGGCCCGATCATTCCGGTCGCGCCGTTCGACGACGTCGAGACCGCCCTCGACTACGTGACGACGTCGGATCACGGCCAGCAGGTCAGCATCTTCGGTTCCGATCCGGCGCAGATCGGCGCGCTCGTCGATCCGCTCGTGAACCAGGTGTGCCGCGTGAACATCAACTGCCAGTGCCAGCGCGGGCCCGACGTGTTCCCGTTCGCGGGCCGCAAGGATTCGGCCGAAGGCACGCTGTCGGTGAGCGACGCGCTGCGCGCGTTCTCGATCCGCTCGATGGTCGCCGCAAAGCAGACCGACAGCAGCAAGCAGCTGCTCGATTCGATCGTGTCGGATCACCACTCGAAGTTCATCAACACGGGCTTCATTTTCTGAAGCCGCGTCGATGCGGGAGCCCTCCGCCGTGCGTCGGCGCCGCGGAGGGTTTCGGCAACGACCGCGCGGCTAGACGTTCGTCACCAGCAGCCGAATCCCCGCCACGCCGAACACGACGGCCAGACACGCCTCCATCGCACGGCGGCCACGCACGTACAGCCGGCGTGCGCCGTCCATCGAGAACACGAGCGCATACCCGCCGAACACGAGGCTGCCGATCACGAGGCAGCCCGGCACGACGGCGCCGTGCGACGCACCCGCCCCGTTCGACGACAGCGCGACGATCGATACCCACACGAGGATCGCCTTCGGATTGGTCAGGTGCAGCATCGCGCCGCGCACGTAGAAGCGCGACAACCGCTGCTCGCGCGCCGCGTTCACCGATGCCGCCGCCGGGCCCGACAGCGCCGTGCGCGCCGACTTGAACGCGAGCCACAGCAGGTACAGCCCGCCGAAGACCTTGATCGCGACCAGCAGCTTCGACCACGCGAGCAGCGCGGCCGATACGCCGAGCGCCGCGACCGTCGCCCAGAACATCGACCCGGAAATGACGCCGAGCGCGAACGCCAGCGCCGCCTTGCGGCCCTGGTTCGCGGCGACCGACATGATCGCCAGGTTGCTCGGCCCCGGGCTGGCCGTGCCGATGAAGTAAGCCGTATAGGCGAGCAGCAGGTTGGCCGAGAAGAAGGCGTGGACGCTCATGTCGAACCTCGCAGGGATGATCTGGAGATTGTTGGCAAACGCGCGCCGTCTGCCCATGGACAGTTGGCCGGCAATTCGCTGGGCCAGTTTCGTGGCCATGGGCCCGGATCGTCGCTCGCGTATACGTCTCGGTTTTGAAACAACTGAGGCATTCGCAGCGGGTTTGCGTCGCGCTACGCGAGGCGTCCCGTTCCGGCATGTCGCACCGGCGAACGTACGTCAGACGTGGCCGGGACGCGCGAAACGCATCGTCCCGGCCGCTCGCTGACGAAATCATGCGACAGGTTTTATGCGGGCGTTACGTTACATCCCTGAAGCATTTCGACTCGTCGATCCGTTTTGCGTGCGCGGCACACATCGCGCCGCGCGTATGGATGTCTTCCTCGACCGCCGCCTCGATCCAGTACCGGCGGGACTCGCCGACGTCGCGTTATCACGGCTCAACATTACTCAACAATCGTCCCGCGACGCTGGTACGGAACCTGCATTCCGTTCGGGTGAACACCGCGCCGATCAAAGCGCGGACACACATCCACCCACGGGCGCGTCCACGGATTCGCCCGAACGATCCGCACACGCACGAGGCTCTTCATGGATGCGCTGCCCAACTCGTCCGATACGTCATTCCAGCTCTTTCTCGCGAAAGTGCTCGAACAGCCGCTGCCCGACTGGACCGAAAAACAGCAGATGGAACTCGAGATGGCGCGCACGCTGTCGACGCAAATGGTCAACCTCGCCGAAGACATGCGCGGCCGTACCCCCGATCTCGCACGTTGCCTCGTGCTGCTTCGCTACGCCAAAGTACTCGACTTCATGCTGACGTCGCTTGCATCGCACCGCGACATTCATCCGCAGACGCTGCGCACGCTGTTCCGGCTCGCGAACCTGAAGGTCGACGACGCCTATCCGGCTTGAACTGGCACACCGCATCGGCTGCCACGGACAGCCATCGCGGCAGGCACGGCCGCGCCGGGTTCCGTTCGTCGACATGCCCCTCGTGAACGCGGCCGACTTCGACCGGATCTGGCCGGCCATCTGCGATACGCCAGCCTGGTCGGTGACGAAAGGCCAGGGCAGCTTCCTCACGTTCGAGTTCGGACAACCCGCGCTGCATGTCAGCGAGCCGTGCGTCGGCGCGTCCGGCCTGTCCGCCTCGGCGCGCGACAGGCTGGCGTCGCGGCGCGTGACCGTCGCCGGCGACGGACACCTGTGGATCTGCTACTGCCACTGGTCGATCGCGTTCGACGGCCGTGAACTCGCGCATAGCGAATCGCGCGCCGGCGACATCGCGGCCGCCGCGCTGCAACTCGACGGACAGTTCCTGAGATCGGTCGCGCCGCGCACCCAGCCGGGTGCGTGGGCCTTCGACTTCGACCTCGGCGGCAAGCTGACGACCTGGCCGTACGGCGACGACCCGGCCGACGAGCAGTGGCATCTGTACGACGGGCGCACCGGCAACGTGCTGATCGCGCGGGCCGACGGCACGTGGTCGTACGGCCCCGCGAACGTCGCACCGGACCCGGGATCAGTCGGCCCGCAATAACCCCGCATTCCGCTTCCGGCCGCGCATCGGCTGATCCCGCCCATCAGCGCCGCACGCCAGTCCGTGCGCGCAAACGGATGTACAATCGCGCGCCATGAACGCACTTCGCCACTTCCTGCTTCGGCCAGGCGTCGCGCGACAGCTGCTGTGGGGTTTCCTCCTCGTGACGCTGCTGTCCCGCGCGCTGATGTCGGGCGCCGTGATGCTCGATCCGGACGGTCCGGATGCGGGCTCGGTGGTGCTGTGTTCGGGCCGCGGCCCGCTGATCGTCGCGGGCGCCGCACTGGCCGCCCGCTTCGATGCGAGCACGCCGATCACGCCGGCCAACGATGCGCTGGCGCTCGTCGATGCGCTCAAGCATGACGCGCATGCCGGCAAGACGGCGTCCTCCGGCAACGGCGACAGTCTGTGCGCATTCGGTGCCGCGCTGTTCACCGCGCTCGCGTCGTTCGTGCTGCTGGTGCTGCTGTTTCCCGCCGCGGCGCCGCGACGGTTCCGCGTTCACTTCGACAGTCTTCCTTTCGTGCGATCGATATTCGACGATCGCCCGCCTTCTCGCGCGCCTCCTCTGTTCTGCTGAACGTTCCGCCCTGTGGCGCATGCACGTCGATGTGCATGCGCGTTCACGCCGTTCGTTTCACACGACCTGATTCAAGCGTTCATCCGCATGCCCGCATCGCGCGGGCGACGCCGCGTCGCGCACCGTTTGCGCACGACGCCGCGCCGCCCGTCGCGTCGATGCGCGCACGCGGGTGCGACGCGCGTTGACGGCGGCCGGCCCGCGCCGGTCCTGCCGCTCGACGAACACGAGGAGCTGACACCATGTCGACCACCGTCGATCGGGCAATCTCGCCCACCCGTTCCGCAAGCGCCGGTTACCGGACACTCTGGCGCTGGCACTTCTATGCCGGCCTGTTCGTGATGCCGTTCCTCGTGATCCTCGCGATCACGGGCACGCTTTACTGCTTCCAGCCGCAGATCGAGCCGCTGCTGTATCCGCACCGGCTGGTCGTCGAGCCGCAGACCACGCCGCGGCTCGATGCCGACACGCTGCTCGCGCGCGCACGCACCGCGATGCCGGCCGGCGCAACACCGGTGTCCGTGCAGGTGTCCACCGCGCCCGACCGCAGCGCCGAATACGTATTCCGGCTGCGCGACGGCAGCCGCGAGAGCGTGTACGTGAACCCGTACGACGGCAGCGTGCTCGGCACGCTGAGCGTGGAGAACCGCTTCATGCAGGTCGCCCGGATGCTGCATCGCAAGCTGCTGCTCGGCAAGACGGGCGAGCTGCTGATGGAGCTCGCCGCGTGCTGGACCTTCGTGATGATCGGCACCGGCATCGCGCTGTGGTGGCCGCGCGGCGCCACGCGCGTCGGGCGCGCACTGCGGCCCGACCTCTCGCTGCGCGGCCGGCCGCTGTGGAAAAGCGTCCACGCGACGGCCGGCATCTGGCTCGCGGCCGGCACCGTCGCGTTCATCCTGTCGGGGCTGCCGTGGTCGGGCTCGTGGGGCAAGAACTTCAAGGCGCTCGCCGCGACCGTGAACCTCGGCGCGCCGGAAGGCGCATGGGGCGGCTCATCGGTGCGCTCGACGCGCCCGGGCGCGGTAACAACGCCCGAGCATGCGCCCGCGCAAGCCGCCGCACCGTCGGGCCATCACCACGATTCGGACGACTCGATGCCGGGGATGGTGATGGACGACCTGCCGTTGCCGCAAACGCCGTGGGCGGTGGGCAACGTACCCGTTCCGCATTCGCCTTCAGCGCCGACGCCCGCGCCGCTGCCGCTGGCCCGCGCGATCGCGATCGTCGCTGGCCTCGGCGTGACGAGCGGCTACACGCTCGCGCTGCCGTCCGGCGCGGACAGCGTGTTCACCGCGTCGTACTTCCCCGCCGACCCGAAGGCGGAACGCACGATCTACATCGACCAGTACAGCGGCGCCGTGCTCAAGGACATCCGCTATGACGACTACGGCGCGGTATCGCGGGCCGTGTCGTACGGCACGTCGCTGCACATGGGCCGCTACTTCGGGCTCGCGAACCAGATCATTTGCGCGGTGTTGTCGCTCGGGCTGGCCGCAATGGCCGTCACGGGCACCGTGATGTGGTGGAAGCGCCGCCCGGCCGGAAAGCTGGGCGCACCGTCGCGCGAACGCGGCACGCCGCCGATGCGCTGCTGGATCACCGGGCTCGTGCTGCTCGGCATCGTCTTCCCGTTGATGGGCGCGACGATCGTCGCGGTCTGGTTGATCGACCGTCTGCTGTTCGGCCGTGCGGCACGCGCGGCAGCCTGATTCATCGCGCGCCGGCGCACGCTGCGCGCCGACACGGCAAGCCCGGGCCACGGCGTGGCTCGGGCTGTTCGCGCTCGTGCTCGCGCTCGTCGCGCCACTGATCTCGCAACTGCGCGCAAGCGCGTCTGATAGCGGCCTGCCGGCCGCGCCGATCTGCTCGGCAACCGGCAACACGCTCGTGGCGCACGCGGAACCGCATGCGCCCGCCGATGCGCATGTCGACCGTTGCGGCTATTGCGGCTTGCTCGCCGGCCATCCGCCGTTGCAGTACGCGGTGTTCCTGTCCGCCTCCCCGGCCGTGCAGCATGCGCCGCCCGAGCCACCGATCCCCGCGGCCCGCCACCCGGCGAAGCGCTACGCGCTCGCCGCCCGTGGGCCACCCTCCGCCCGCGCCTGACGCACATCGCGACCGCGTCGCCGCACACCGCGCGGCGCCGTCCACTTCGCCTGCCCGCCCTGCCGGTGCCCGATGTCGAGCCCGCGCGCGTGACCACACGCGGCGGCCGGCACCGCGCGTGGCGCGCATCGTGTCCGTTTCATCATCGTCACCCTAACCCTACGTATAACGACATGTTTCCCTTGACCCGTATTGCCGTCGCGCTGTCCGGCGCGATCTCCGTGCTCTCCGCGTCAGCCGCATGCGCACAAGGCGCCGCGCCGACCGACGTCCAGACCGACGCCCCTGCCGCGGCGACGCTGCCCGCGATCAACGTCAACGCGGCCCGCGCAACGGACTCGCTGACGTCGAAATCGACCGTCGACCTGAAGCGCACGCTCGACCGGACGGTCGGCTCGGTAGGCTTCGTCGACGCCGACAGCTACCAGAACACCTACGCATTCACGCTGCGCGACGTGCTGAAGGACGTGCCCGGCGTGTTCGTCGAGAACCGCTACGGCCAGGAGTTGCGCCTGTCGATCCGCGGCTCGGGGATTGCCCGCGCATATCACGCGCGCGGCCTCGAGATCCTGCAGGACGGCATCCCGACCAACCTCGCGGACGGCAGCGGCGACTACTACCAGATCGATCCGCTCGCACTGCAGGCGGTGCAGGTCTACAAGGGCGGCAACGGCCTCGCGTACGGCGCGTCGACCCTCGGTGGCGCGATCGACTTCATCACGCCGACCGCCCACACCGCCGACGCGCCCAACATCATGCGCGTGGAAGGCGGCAGCTACGGCACGGGGCGCACGAGCGCGCAGATCTCACGCGTGATCGGCCCGCTCGACTTCCTCGCGAACTTCAGCGTCAATCATTCGGATGGTTATCGCGATCACTCGAAGGGGCAATACGAGCAGTTCAACGCGAACGTGGGCTACCGGTTCAGCCCGGCCGTCGAGACGCGCTTCTACGTCGGCGTGTACGTCATCGACCAGTTGCTGCCGGGCACGCTGTCGCTGTCCGACGCGCTGAACAATCCGACCAAGGCGGCGCCGAATGCGATATCGGGCGATCAGGCGCGCAACACGCGCACCGAGCGGATCGCAAACCGCACGACGGTGAAGCTCGATTCGGGCGAACTGCAATTCGACACGTGGGCAATTCACAAGAGCCTCTATCACCCGATCTTCCAGGCGCTCGACCAGGACGGCTGGACCTACGGATTTGCGCCGCGCTACGCGGGCCGCCTGACGCTCGGCGGGATGCGCAATGACCTGATCGTCGGCGCGCGCTTCTTCGGCGGCCGCACGCAGGCGAACCAGTACGTGAACGTCAACGGCAACAAGGGCGCACAGACGCTCGATTCGACGCAGACGGCGTTCAACTACGAGGCGTACGTCGAGAACCGGCTGTTCTTCCTGCCGACCGTCGCGCTGATGACGGGCGTGAAGGCGCTGCACTCGGTGCGCGAGTACATCGACAACGGCGGTCTGCCGCGCGACCCGAACTACAGGTCGACGAACGCGAGCTACAGCGGTGTCAATCCGAAGCTCGGGTTGATGTGGCAGCCGGACGCGAACACCCAGGCCTACGTCGACATCACGCGCAGCCAGGACGTACCCGACTTCACCGACCTCACGCAAACCTTCTCGAACACGACGCGCTTCACGCCGCTCGCATCGCAGCACGCCTGGACGATCGAGTTCGGCACGCGCGGCTCACGCGAGCGCGTGAGCTGGGACGTAACCGCCTATCGCTCGCTCGTGCGCGACCAGTTGCTGCAGTACACGACGAACCCGGACGTGCCGGCGTCGACGTTCAATGCGAACAAGACGGTGCTGCAAGGGATCGAGGCCGGCGCCTCGGTCGAACTGTTCCGCAACGTCACCGGTCGCGGCGTGGGCGACAAGATCACGCTGTCCGGCATCTGGAACCTGAACGACTTCCGCTTCAAGAACGACCCGCAGTACGGCAACAACCGGATCGCGGGCGTGCCGCTGAACGTGCTGCGCGCGACGCTGGGTTACGCGCGCCCGAGCGGCTTCCACATCGCGGCCACGCTCGACTGGGTGCCGTCGGGCGCGTGGGCCGACGATGCGAACACGTTGCGCGTGCCGAGCTACGCGCTGCTCGGGCTGCAGGCCGGCTACGACTTCCGCAACGGACTGTCGCTGTTCGTCGACGCGCGCAACCTGACCAACAAGCGCTATGTCAGCGACATCAGCACGGTCGCCGATGCGCGCACCGCGAATACCGCGATCTTCTATCCAGGCGAAGGACGCAGCGTGTTCGCCGGCATGCGGTACGCGTTCTGATGGGCCGCCTGCGGCAATGCTCGTTATACAGATTCAAAGGAAACCGAAACATGAAGTTCAGATTGATGCTGCCCGCCGCCGTTCTCGCGGCCTTCTCTCCCGCCGGGCAGGCACAGGAAAGCGGTATCGACAGCACGGGCGCCACGCTCGCCCCGATCCGCGTCGACGCGCAGAAAGCGCCCGCGCTCACGCAACCGCTCGACACCGGCAGCCATCTCGGCCTGTCGTCGCTCGAAACGCCCGCGAGCGTCGAGCAGATCGATCGCAAGACGCTCGACACGCGCGGCGACAGTTCGATCATCGACGCAGTGAGCCGCGCCGCCGGCATCAGCGCGTCGCCGCACCCCGGCAACGGCAACTCGGAGCTCGCCGCGCGCGGCTTCGTCGGTGCGTCGTCGGTCACGCAGCTCTATGACGGCGTGCGCCCGTACGGCGCGATCGGTGTCACGTTCCCGTTCGACACGTGGTCGGTCGACCATATCGACGTGCTGCGCGGCCCGGCTTCGGTGATCTACGGCGAAGGTGCGATCGGCGGCATCGTCAACATCGTGCCGAAGAAGCCGACGCGCACGCCGATCCGCAACGAGCTGCAGGTCGGCGGCGGCACCGAGGGCACGGCGCGCGCCGCGTTCGGCAGCGGCGGCGCGATCAACGACAAGCTGTCGTACCGCTTCGACATCAGCGGCAACCGCTCGTCGAACTGGGTCGACCGCGGCGATTCGCGCAACCTGTCAGTCTCCGGCGCGCTGCGCTACGATGTCACGCCCGACCTGTACGTGACGGCGTCGTATGCGCAGGGCTTCATGCACCCGATGCAGTATTTCGGTGTGCCGCTCGTGAACGGCGCGCGCGATCGCGCGCTCGACAAGAAGAACTACAACGTCGGCGACAGCGACATCGCGTTCCGCGACAGCTGGGCCACCGTGTCGGCGAACTGGCAGCCGAGCGACAGCCTGAACGTGACGACCACGCTGTACCGGATGAAGAGCAACCGTCACTGGAAGGACGCCGAGTACTACACGTACCTGCCGTCGAGCGCGCAGGTCCGGCGCAGCAGCTACACGGAAATCTTCCACGACCAGGAACAGTACGGCAACGTGACGACGGCCGCCGTGAGCAGCGCGCTGCTCGGCATGCGCAACACGTTATCGACCGGCTTCGAGTTCAACCACACGACGTTCCAGCACGACAACAACTCGCCGTATTCGGGCACGTCGACGGTCGATCCGTTCAACTTCGACCCGGGCAGTTTCATCAACACGGCCGGCACGTATCCGAAGTACCGCAGCCAGTCGAACCAGTACGCGCTGTTCGCGGAGAACCGGCTCGAGATCACGTCGCGCTGGTCGGTGATCGGCGGGCTGCGCTACGACCACGCAAGCGTGAACCGTGACGATCTCGTCAACGGCGGCGCGTTCACGAAGGTGTTCGCGAATACCGGCTGGCGCATCGGCACCGTGTACGACGTGCGGCCCGGTCTCGCCGTGTATGGCCAGTACTCGGTGTCGGCCGATCCGGTCAGCTCGCTGCTGTCGCTGAATGCGTCGAAGGCGAACTTCACGCTCGCGACCGGCAAGCAGATCGAGATCGGCGTGAAGCAGTCGTTCCTCGACGGCAAGGCGGAATGGACGCTCGCCGCGTACCGGATCGTGAAGAGCAACCTGTTGACGGCCGATCCGGTGAACCCGAACCAGTCGATCCAGGTCGGCCAGCAGTCGTCGCGCGGGCTCGAGGCGACGGTCGGCGCGGAGATCGCGAAGGACTGGCGGGTCGACGCGAACGTGTCGATCCTGCGCGCGAAATACGACGATTTCCAGCAGTCGTCCGGCGGCACGACGGTGTCGCGCGCGGGCAATGTGCCGGTGTCGGTGCCGCAGCGGCTCGCGAACCTGTGGGTGAGCTGGCGCTTCGCGCCTGACTGGACGGGCATCGCGGGCGTCAAGTACGTCGGCAAGCGTTTCGCCGATACCGCGAACCAGCTCGTGATGCCGTCGTACACGACCGTCGACCTCGGTCTCGCGTGGAAGCCGCGCAAGGACACGACGATCACCGCGCGTGCGTACAACGTGTTCAACCGCCGCTACGTGCAGTCCGCGTACTACAACGAGACGCAGTACCTGCTCGGCAACGACCGGCGCTTCGAGGTGCTGGCGAACTACCGGTTCTGACGGTACTTGCGCGGCGGCGCGGCCGGTCAGTCTCCGGCCGCGCCGCCGCGGGCACGCACACGCACATTACGCGCGCGTGCCCGCCGCCCGCCCCGCCATCCACTTCCGGTAGCGCCGCGTCTGGCACTGCGCGGCCAGTTGCTGCCGCACCAGTGCACGCAGCGGCGACACCTGCGGGTGCGTGCGCCGCCCTTCGCTGAGCCGCGTGAGCTGGAACTTGACGACGGCCATGTTGGCCAGCGCGCCCAGCGCCTTGTTCTTCCACCGGATCGGCTGCAGCACCGGCGCGCTGTCCTTGCCCGCGCGCCAGTCGCGCGGCAGGTTCGGATCGATCGACAGCGCGGTCGCGATGCCGACCATCGCCACGCCGCTGTTCACCACCTGCTCGGCAACCGCGCGGCGCCGGATCCCGCCCGTGACCATCAGCGGCATCTTTGCGACGGCCGTGATGTCGCGCGCGAATTCGAGGAAATACGCTTCACGGGCCAACGTGCGCCCGTCTCGCGCCTCGCCCTGCATCGCCGGCACTTCATAACTGCCGCCCGACAGCTCGACGAGATCGACGTCGAGCGGATTCAGCAGTTCGACCACGCGCTTCGCGTCGTCCGCGCTGAAGCCGCCACGCTGGAAATCGGCCGAGTTCAGCTTCACCGCAACGACGAACTCCGGCGACACCGTCGCGCGCACGGCCTTCACGATATCGAGCAGCAGGCGCGCGCGATTCTCGATGCTGCCGCCCCACTGGTCCTGCCGGCGGTTCGTCAGCGGCGACAGGAACTGGCTCAGCAAATAGCCGTGCGCCGCGTGAACCTGCACGCCGGTGAAGCCGCTTCGCTCCGCGAGCTGCGCGGCGCGCACGAAGCGCTGCTGCACGTCGCGGATATCGGCTTCCGTCATTTCCTTCGGCACCGGGAACTGCTTCGACAGCGCGCCGAGCGCGAGCGGCACGGCCGACGGCGCGAGCGTCGTCTGGCCGAGCGCGGCCTGCATCTGGCGCCCCGGATGATTGATCTGCATCCACACGTGCGCGCCGCCCGAGCGCGCGATCTGCGCCCAGCGACGGAAGCGGTCGAGATGCGTGTCGCTCTCGAGCACGACGCCGTTCGGCCCCGTCATCGCGCGGCCGTCCACCATCACGTTGCCGGTCAGGATCAGGCCGGCCTGGCCGTCGGCCCACGCCTGGTACAGGCGCAGCAATGCGTCGGACGGTGCGTGGTCCGCATCGGCCATGTTCTCTTCCATCGCGGCCTTGGCCAGACGGTTCGGAATCACCGCCCCGTTGGGCAGTGTCAGCGGCGCAAACAGATTCATGGTGGACATCCTCGATTGACGATGCCCAACGATAACTTTAAAGTCAACTTTAAGGTCAAGCCCTTTTGGAGTACACCATGAAAATCGGCGAACTGGCGAAGGCAAGCGGCCTCGCGGCGTCGCGCATCCGTTTTTACGAAGCGAGCGGCCTGCTCGAACCGGCCCGCCGCCAGGCCAACGGCTATCGGGAATACGGGTCGGAAGCGTTGACGCGGCTCGCGATCATCGACCGCGCGCAGCGCGCGGGCTTCGCGCTCGACGAAATCCGCGCAGTGCTGCCGCCCGATCTCTGCGCGTGGCCGCGCGACGAACTGCTGGTGGCGCTGCGGCACAAGGTCGACGAAATCGCACTGCTCGAACAACGGCTCGTGCAGAACCGGCAGCAGCTGGAGACACTGATCGACGAGATCGAGAACAAGCCCGAAGGCGAGGATTGCGCGGGCGCCGCGCAACGGATGCTCGACCGGCTCTGCGAGCAGGCCAGCCAGCCGCTCGAACCGGCGCCCGTCGTACGGCCGGCACGCAAGCGCGCGTGACGGATTGCACTGCGCCACCCATCGATCAACCCGAGCCGCGGCGAGACGAGCCGATGCAAGCGCATCGGCTTCCGCTGCGCACCCTCATGACCCTTTCCGCATGACGATCCCCCGTATCAGAGGATTTCTCGTCGCCGCGCTGCTGACGTTCGGCATCGGCAATGCCTTCGCCTCGACCTGCGACGACACGCATTCGTCGATCCGTTGCCCGGACACGTCCGCGCTGCCGGACGACATCGTCGCGCAGTTGCCCGCCGGCTACGAAGCGCTGGATGCCGCGTCGGGGCGCCTGACCGACGGCACCCGCAACGGCTATGTCGTCGTCGCGCATCAGCCCGGCGATTCGATGAGCACACCGTCGCTGCGCCCGCTGCTGATCTTCCTGCAGAGCGCGAACGGACGCTACCAACTGGCCGCTCGCAACGACACCGTGATCATGAAAGCCGACGAAGGCGGAATGGGCGATCCGTATCTCGACGGCGTCGCCGAGAACGCGCTCACGGTCGAGCCTCGCACGTTTACCGTCGAGCAGGGCGTATTCGCGGGCCACAACCACTGGCGCGACCGCGTGACGTTTCGCTATGACGTCGCGCACCGCACGTGGGTGTTCCATCGCGAAGTGTTCCGGAACTGGCAATTCAACTACGAGCAGGACGGCGATGCGCTGAAGGCCGACCCGGTACGCGTCACGCGCGCCAATGCGGCCAAGGCCGTTTCGTTCGAAGCGTGGCGGCCGAGCTACTGGTGCGAATCGAGCGAGCGGCACGACAGCGATCCGGCGTGCCGCAACAAGCATTGACGGCGGCGGCCCGGCAGCCATGCGGCGCGGCTGTCGGGATTTGCTTACGTCGCAGGTAATCGACGCGCACCGCCCGCGCCGCGATCATGGCCCCATCGACTCACGAACCGCAACGCCACGGAGCCCGCCATGACCGCCTATGCCATCGCCCACCTGCACGACGTCGACCTGTGCGACGACATCGTCGAATACCTCGAACGCATCGACGGCACGCTCGCGCCGTATGACGGCCATTTCGTGATTCACGGCGCGCGGCCGGAGGTGAGCGAAGGCGTGTGGCGCGGCGACCTGATCGCGATCGCGTTTCCCGATCTCGACACGGCGCGCGCCTGGTACGAATCGGATGCGTACGGGCAGATCCAGCCGCTGCGTGCACGACACGCGAGTGGCCCACTGATCCTGATCGACGGCGTCGACGAACGGCACAAGGCCACCGACATCCTGCGCTGAATCGCGACGCCGGCGCGGCCGGCAGCGCTTACGACGCCTTCCGCTCCATCGGCTCGCCGACGACGAAGCCGCCGCCCTGGAACCGCTGCGCGGGATCGTCGTACTCGGCGGTCGGCGCCGTCACCGGGAACAGCTCGGCGAACTGCTCGGAGCTGTCACGCGGACGGAAGCCGAGGAAGCCGGCCTTCGTGTTGTCCCACCACTTCACCGGATTGTCCGACGCGCCGTAGACGATCGCGTGCCCGACGCGATTCGTCAGCAGCGAGCAACGCACAAGCTCGATGAAGTCGCGATAACTGAGGAACGTGACCAGCATGCGCGGATTCTTCGGCACTTCGAACGACGAGCCGATCCGCAGGCACACCGTCTCGATCCCGAAGCGGTCGAAGTAATAGCGCGACAGCGATTCGCCGAAGCACTTCGTCACGCCGTACAGGCTGTCGGGACGCAACGGCGAATCGGCGTCGAGCACTTCCGTGACCGGATGGAAACCGATCGCATGGTTCGAGCTCGCGAACACGACGCGCTTCACGCCATGCTTGCGCGCGGCTTCGTACAGGTTGTACGTGCCGGTGATGTTCGCGCCGACCAGATCGTCGAACGGCGCGTCGACCGAAATGCCGCCGAGGTGGACGATCGCGTCCACGCCTTCGACGAGCGCCATCACGGCCGGGCGATCGGCCAGGTCGACCACGCGGATTTCTTCATGCGCGGCCGCGTCGTCCAGCGCCGCGATGTCGCTGACGCGCACGACGTCGGCCCAGTCGGCGAGCGCGCCGCGCAACTGGCGGCCGAGGTTGCCGGCCGCGCCCGTCAGCAGCAGGCGCCCGAACGGTTTGCGCGCCGCGGTGGATGAGGCGTTCATCGAATCTCCTTGAATCTGACCAAAATCGGAAAACGTTTTCCAACTATACGCGGTGGCGCGGCCGAACGTCAATGGTCGAACCTGTTCGCAGCCATCCGCACTTTCCCGATATCGGCCAGTGGCCGCGGGCCGGCTTTTTCTGCCACAATCCGGCGTTATCGAACGAAAACGTTACCCTTCCGATGAAAAAAGTTTCCCCGACGATCCGCGACGTGGCCGCGGAAGCCGGCGTGTCGGTCGCGACGGTATCGAAGTACGTGAACGGCACGCAGCGCTTCTCGCCGACCGTCGAGGCGCGGCTCAAGGAGGCCATCGACCGGCTCGGCTACCGTTCGAACCCGCTCGCGCGCTCGATGATCACCGGCCGCACGCGCACGATCGGCCTCGTGATCCTCGATATCAGCAACCCGCACTTCACGAACGTGGTGAAAGGCGCGAACCGCGTCGCGCTGCAGCACGACTACACGCTGCTGCTCGTCGATACGGAAGAGAGCCAGGCGCGCGAACGCTCGCTGATCGAGGCGCTCGCGCAGCGCGTCGACGGGCTGATCGTCAGCACGCGGATGCCCGACGACGAAGCCGGCTGGATGCTCGACCTCAACAAGCCGCTCGTG
The DNA here is from genome assembly GCF_905339975.1 of Burkholderia sp. BCC1999. NCBI lineage: Bacteria > Pseudomonadati > Pseudomonadota > Betaproteobacteria > Burkholderiales > Burkholderiaceae > Burkholderia > Burkholderia sp. BCC1999. The sequence continues at coordinate 178,788 of NZ_CAJPHP010000011.1, forward strand.
CTGCTGCGTCGCAGCCCTGGCCTGCCGATTCCGAGCGTCGGCATCGACAACCGGCTGTCGACCTACATGCTCGCGCGTCACCTGCTCAATCTCGGCCATACGCGCATCGCCTATCTCGGCTTCGGCACCGCGCGTGTGAACGACGAGCGGATCCAGGGCGCGCGCGACTGCCTCGCCGAAGCGGGGCTCACGCTCGACGTGCACGACGCGCATGCGCCGACCGCCGAAGCCGGCGAACGCGCGTGCTCGCGCGTGATGCTCGGGCCGCAGCGCCCGCAGGCCGTGATCTGCTACAACGACCTGATCGCGCTCGGCTTCATGAAGGAAGCCGCGTCGCTCGGCTTCCGGCTGCCGCAGGACGTGTCGGTCGCGGGCATCGACAACGTGCCGTACGGCGCATACGCGGCGCCCGCGCTGACGACCGTCGACATCCAGAGCGAGAACATGGGCGAGCTCGCGATGCAGAAGCTGATCGACGCGCTCGCGGGGCGCACCGATGCGAGTTATTCGACGTTCGAGCCGCGCCTGATCATGCGCGCGTCGACGGCATCGGCCGGCTGACCACACGCCCTTCCCGAACGCCAAAAGAAAACGCGCTGCCCTCGGGCGGCGCGTTCGCTTTCCGGGACGCAATCAAGCGTCGAGTTTCGCGGGCTTCATCTTCGGCGTGAGCACGTGCATCACGGCCAGCGCGATCAGGTAGGCCGACGCGCCGATCGCGAACAGCACCCAGTAGTGGCCCGTGCGCTGCAGCACCTGGCCGATCACTTCCGAGAACAGCACGCCGCCGATCGAGCCGGCCATCCCGCCGATGCCGACCACCGACGCGACCGCACGGCGCGGGAACAGGTCGGACGCCGTCGTGAACAGGTTCGCCGACCAGCCCTGGTGCGCGGCGGCGGCGAGGCCGACGATCAGCACCGCGGGCCACAGGCTCTGCACCTGCGACACGAACGCGATCGGCAGCACGCAGCATGCGCAGATCAGCATCGCCGTCTTGCGCGCGCCGTTCACGCTCCAGCCCGCGCGCAGCAGCACCGACGACAGCCAGCCGCCGCCGATGCTGCCGACCGTCGTCAGCGCGTAGATGCAGACGAGCGGCAGGCCGATGTGCTGCATGTCCATCCCGCGCGACTCGTTGAGCCACTTCGGCAGCCAGAACAGATAGAACCACCACACCGGATCCGTCAGGAACTTGCCGATCAGGAACGCCCACGTTTCGCGCTTGCGGATCAGTTCGCCCCAGCGCGGCGCACCGGCGTTCGCATTCGCGGCATCGAGCGCTTCGGCTTCGTCGCGCGGCTCGTCGTACTCCGCGGCGAGCGCACGCGTGTCGGCCTGGCGATAGAGCACGAGCCACACCACGAGCCACACGAGGCCGATCGCGCCGATGATCACGAACGCCGCGCGCCAGCCGTAGGCCACCGCGATCGCCGGGATGATCGCCGGCGCAAACACCGCGCCGATGTTCGCGCCCGAGTTGAAGATGCCGGTGGCCAGCGCGCGTTCGCGGCGCGGAAACCATTCGGCCGTCGTCTTGATCGCGGCCGGGAAGTTGCCGCCCTCGCCGATCCCGAGCAGCGCGCGCACGAACGCGAAGCCCGTCACCGAGCCGACCGCCGCATGGAGCATCGCGGCGATGCTCCACACCAGCATCGCCACCGCGTACGACACGCGCGTGCCGAGCCAGTCGACGATCCGCCCGAAGCCGAGCAGGCCGAGCGCATAGAACGCGGAAAACGCCATCACGATGCGGCCGTACTGCACCTGGCTCCAGCCGATGTCGTGCTGGAGCATCGGCGCGAGCAGGCCGAGGATCTGCCGGTCCATGTAGTTGATCACGGTCGCGAAAAACAGCAGCGCACACACGGTCCAGCGGTAGCGGCTGGCGGCTGCGCGCACGGCGCCGACGACGGCAGATTGCATGAATGTCTCCGATGCGCGGCCGCGCCCGTCGCGCCGCACTGTGTTCGTTGACCGGCGACCGGCGCCGGGGCGATCGGCTCGCGCGCTGTCGCACTGGCCCTTTCACCAATCAATCTGGAAAACGTTTTTCAAAGGATAGGGCGTCTGCCGGCGCCCTGTCATTCGGGGATTTCGATGAGTCATCTCAAATTGGCCGCGGCAAAAGAGACGACTGTTTCGTAGATTGGCATTAACCGTTTTTCCCGGATTTTCCCGACGCGCGCAGCGAGGGTGGCCGCCGAACCACATGTCCGATTCCAGCCAGAATCGATCGCGGGGATGGTTTACAGTCGCGACATGCGCCTCGATCCCGACACCTGCTGTGACGCCCTGCTTTCGCGGAACCGCCGCTCGACGGCGGGTTCTTCGCAGGCGTGGCGACGACGAGCGTGTGTTGCCGCCCCGTCTGCCCGGCGCAGCCGCCGAACGCGCGGAACTTCAGCTTCTACCCGACCGCCGCGGCGCGCGTATGCCGCATTGCATGTGTGGCGCCCTCATGGAGATGTAGCGCGATGACTCCCGCTCACCTGATTCCGAGCCCGCTGGGCGACATCGCCGTGCGCATCGAGGACGATGCGCTGACGGGCCTGTACTTCGTCGGCCAGAAATACTTTCCGGCAGTGGCGATCGTGACCGAAGCGGACGCGCACGCGATGTCGCCGATCGCACGCACGGTCGCGGAAGAAATCGCCGAGTACTTCACCGGCACGCGCGACACGTTCTCGGTGCCGATCCACCTGCGCGGCACGGCGTTTCAGCAACGCGTGTGGAAGGAACTGCTCGCGATTCCGTTCGGCGAACTCGTGTCGTACGGCGACATCACGGAACGCGTCGGGCTGCCGATGAGCGGCGCACGCGCCGTCGGCGGCGCGGTCGGCCGCAATCCGGTATCGATCATCGTGCCGTGCCATCGCGTGGTCGGCGCGTCGGGCAGCCTGACCGGCTATGCGGGCGGCATCGACCGCAAGCGCGCGCTGCTGTCGCTCGAAGGCGCCGAGTTCTCGCGCGGCATCCACCACCCGGTGCAGCAGGCGCTCGCGTTCTGATCGACGGCGTGCGTCACGCGCTCAACACGGGCCGGCGCGCTTCACGCTTCGCATACGCGCCGGGCGTCACGCGGAACTTCGCCTGGAACAGCGCGATGAACGACGACGTCGAGTCGTAGCCCAGTTGCGCGGCCACCGTGCCGATCGGCTCGCCCGCATCGAGCAGCGGCAGCGCCGCGAGCAGCCGCACGGCCTGCCGCCATTCGGTGAACGACAGCCCCGTGTCCTGCCGGAACAGCCGCGACAGCGTGCGCCGCGTCGCACCGACCTGATGGCCCCATTCGTCGAGGCTGCGCGTATCGCCCGGCGCGGCATGCAGCGCACGCGCGATTTTCAGCAGCCGCGGATCGCGCGGCAGCGGCACCGTCAGCGGCGCCGGCTCCATGCGTGCGATCCGGTCGGCGATCAGGCACACCAGCGCGCCGTCCGGCCCCGTCTCGTCGTAATTCACCGGCAACTCGCCCGTCGCGATCACCAGCTCGCGCAGCAGCGGCGTCATGCAGAGGATCGTGCAGTCGTCGTTCACGTCGTCGCGCGCGATCGCCGCGTCGAGATAGAGGCTGTGGAACGCGACGCAATCGCGCGTCGACACCGCATGCGGCACGTGCGGCGGAATCCACATCGCATAGTGCGGCGGCAGCAGTTGCCGGCCCGACGGCGTCGACACCTCGAGCACGCCGCTCGTCGCATACATCAGCTGGGCCCACGGATGACTGTGCGCGTCGACGCTCACGTTGCCGGGGATCCCGAACGCGCGCACGTACAGCGGCCTCGGCAGGCGCGCCATCGGCGGCACCGCGTAAGGGTCAACCGATTGTCCCGCCAGCAACATAAGACGTCCTCCGAAGGTCATTGCACGAACGAGCGCGATGCTACCGTGGCGGCTCTTCTTTCACACGGCTTCCGTTCATGAGCGCTCACACCCGCACCACCCGTAAGACCGTCACCGCGATCCGTTCGACCAAAGGCATCGGCAGCCTCGTGTCGCTGACCGCGTATTCCGCGCCGATGGCGAAGCTCGTCGACGAAGTGGCCGACGTAATCATCGTCGGCGACTCCGTCGGCATGGTGCTGTACGGGATGCCCGATACGTTGCGCGTCACGCTCGACATGATGATTGCACACGGTGCGGCCGTCGTGCGCGGTGCCGCGCAGGCGTGCGTCGTCGTCGACCTGCCGTTCTCGACCTACCAGGAATCGCCCGCGCAGGCCTATCGCTCCGCCGCGCGGCTGCTCGCCGAAACCGGCGCGCAGGCCGTGAAGCTCGAAGGCGGCAGCGAGATGGCCGACACGATCCGCTTCCTGACCGAGCGCGGCATTCCGGTGATGGCGCATGTCGGCCTCATGCCGCAGCAGGCCAACGCGACGGGAGGATTTCGCGCGCAGGGCATGGACCCGCGTTCGGCCGCGCAGGTGTTCGACGCCGCGTGCGCGGCCGAGCGGGCCGGCGCGTTCAGCGTGGTGATCGAAGGCACGGCGGAAGCCCTCGCGCGCCATCTGACCGAAACGCTGACGATCCCGACGATCGGCATCGGCGCGTCGCCGGCATGCGACGGGCAAGTGCTCGTGACCGAGGACATGATCGGCGCGTTCGATGCGTACACGCCGCGCTTCGTGAAGCGCTATGCCGATGCGAATGCGGTGACGCGTGACGCGATCCGCCAGTACGCGCACGACGTGCGGCAGCGCATGTTTCCGGAGCCCGCGCATTGCTTCGGGTACGGCAAGCCGCTGCAACTCGCGGATACAGCCGCGGCTGCGTGATGTTTGATGTGTGATGCGTGGCGAACGACGCGGTCACGTCACGCGCGCTTGCGCATCGCATGCGCGACCCGTGCATTCGCTTCGAATTTCGCGCGATGCGTCGAGAAGAACGTCCGAACGTTGCGGACGTTCGATGCGCCCGTGAACAGGCGCCGCGCGAATTCATCGTATTCGGCGACGTCGGCCAGATCGGCCACCACGACGAAATCGGGCCCCGGCGACACGCGGTAGCACTGCGTGACGGCCGGCTCCGCGCAGACGTACGTTTCGAACGCATCGTAGTCTTCGGCCGTCTGGCGATCGAGGCTGATCTCGATCAGCGCGGTGACGGCCGTGCCGATCGCGACAGGGTCGAGCACCGCGACCTGCCGACGAATCACGCCGGCTTCCGTCAGCCGCCGCACGCGGCGCATGCAGGTGGGCGGCGACGACAGCGCGCGCTCGGCCAGTTGCAGGTTCGACACCGACGCGTCGTCCTGCAGGATCGCGAGGATGCGCAGGTCGAGATCGTCGAGGGTGATGCCGGCCATCGGCGGCTCCTTCCGGTCATGAAATGAAATTTAATTTCAACATGATAGATGATCTACCATTCATTTCACTTCTTCTTATTTTTTGAAATTTAATTCCATTTCACTGATTCTACTATCGCTCTCACTGGTCCAGACGGGACATTTACGGAGCGCGATATGTGTGGAATTGTCGGGGCGGTCGCCCAGCGGGACATCCTGCCGAACCTGGTCGACGGCCTGAAGCGGCTCGAATACCGCGGCTACGATTCGTGCGGCGTCGTGGTCTACCGCGACCGTGCGCTGGCGCGCGCCCGCAGCGTCGATCGGGTAGCCAACCTGCAGCGCGAGATCGCCGAACATGTGTTGTCGGGTTACACGGGCATCGCGCATACGCGCTGGGCCACGCACGGTGCACCCGTTACGCTCAACGCACATCCGCACTTCTCGCCGAGTGACGCCAATGCACGCATCGCGCTGTCACATAACGGGATCATCGAGAACTGCGATCAGCTGCGTGCGGAGCTGCAGGCACATGGCTATGTGTTCGCCAGCCAGACCGACAGCGAAGCGATCGCGCATCTGATCGACCACCTGTACGACGGCGATCTGTTCGACGCGGTCCGGCGCGCGGTTGCGCGACTGCGCGGCAGCTATGCGATCGCGGTGATGTGCCGCGACGAGCCGCACCGGATCGTCGGTGCGCGCGACGGGATGCCACTCGTCGTCGGTGTCGGCGAAGGCGAGAATTTCCTGGCGTCCGATGCGATCGCGCTGTCGGGCATCACCGATCGCATTGCGTATCTGGAGAACGGCGATGTCGCCGACATTCAACTGCATCGCTACTGGATCGTCGATGCGAACGGCCAGCGCGTCGAGCGCGCGGTGCAACGCGTCGCCGCGCATAGCGGCGCGGCCGATCTCGGGTCGTACCGCTACTACATGCAGAAAGAGATCTTCGAGCAGCCGCAGGCCGTGGCCGATACGCTGCTCGATGTTTCGTCGATCATGCCCGAACTGTTCGGCGACGGCGCGTGGCGCGTGTTCAACGACGTCGATTCGGTGCTGCTGCTCGCGTGCGGCGGCAGTTATCACGCGGCCTTGACCGCGAAGTACTGGATCGAGAGCATCGCGAAGCTGCCCGCGAGCGTGGAAATTGCCAGCGAGTTTCGTTATCGCGACAGCGTGCCGAATCCGCGCACGCTGGTTGTCGCGGTGTCGCAGAGCGGTGAAACGGCCGATGTGCTCGGGGCCGTGCATGTCGCGAAGAAAAGCGGGATGACGCATACGCTCGCGATCTGCAACGTCGCGACGAGTGCGCTGATGCGTGAATGTGCGCTGCAGTTCGTCACGCGTGCGGGGATCGAGATCGGGGTGGCTTCGACGAAAGCGTTCACGACGCAGCTTGTGGCGTTGTTCCTGCTGACGTTGTCACTCGCGCAAGTGCGCGGGCGCTTGAGCGACGACGAGGAGAAGGCGCATCTGCGCGCGCTGCGGCACCTGCCCGATGCGATGTCGAAAGTGCTCGCGCTGGAACCGCAGATCATGGCGTGGTCGGAATTGCTCGCGCGACGCGACAACATGCTGTTTCTCGGGCGTGGAATGCATTATCCGATCGCGCTCGAAGGCGCGCTGAAGATGAAGGAGATTTCCTATATTCACGCGGAGGCTTATCCGGCCGGCGAGCTGAAGCATGGGCCGTTGGCGCTCGTCAGCAACGAGATGCCGGTGATCGCGGTTGCGCCGAACGACATGCTGCTCGAAAAGCTGCGGTCGAACATGCATGAGGTCAGCGCGCGGAATGGCCGGCTGTTCGTGTTCGCGGATGTGGACTGTGGGCTCGTGCCGAGTGAGGGGATCGAGGTGATTCGGCTCAACGAGTACTACGGGCCGCTGTCGCCGATTCTGCATACGGTGCCGATGCAGTTGCTGGCGTATCACGCGGCGTTGGCGCGGGGGACGGATATTGATAAGCCGAGGAATCTGGCGAAGTCGGTGACGGTGGAGTGAGGGGCGGCGTTTTCAGCCGGTATTGCTGATGTCAATTAGTTTCGTTTACGCCGGTCACAAAAATTTCGTTTACGAGGGATGTCGGGAACTCGCGACCCTTGCAGCACTAAGCGTATAGAAAATTAATTGATGAGACGCGTCGAAGGGGGCCGAGCAACCTGCGATTTGCGACGGCGCCTTAGATTTTTCGCAAAGCGCAAGCTTCCGCACTGTCGCTTCCTGAAACCGCCATTTGAAGGTCGCGGCCAACTTACCACCAGTTGTTCTGGCGAAAATGAAAGCGTCTCGTGGTTCCAAGTAGAAGCGTCCCGAAAGCGGGTCCCTTTTGCCGAAGGGCCGGCCCCGTAATCCGCGGGACACTATTACAGACCACTGAGAATTCCTAGAAAGGACGTGTCAAGCACCGCCACGCTCGGGGCTTATGCCCCACCGTTCGCTCGGTAGCTCGGCCAAAAGCCATAACATCCACTTGTTATGTATGCGGTTCGCCGGCGCCTTGAACGCCCGCGCAAGCAAGGGGATGTCGTCGCGCGGTCCCGCGCGTAGGATTTCGGCTGCCTGCACCGTAGAAACAGACAGAATTGCTGCCGTCTTTGGTTTCGCCATCCGCCAGTCAGCATCTCGTTGTTCCGCTGACGAATGCTGAACTTCAAGGATTGGTGTACAACAGAGAAAGCTACAGTTGGACTGCATGAGTTGCGTGTGGTTACCGTCAATTCCGCAAAGATAAATATCGGAATTGCCGCGACTGCTGAAGTCGTTCCATCTCATTACGCGTCAGAGGAGCGTATTGCTCGAATTTTGGCGCGGTTGATGCGCGGGCTTACGCCTCGCTCCAGAGCATACGGAAAGCGCATCAGCAGCAACTGCTTGAGTTCGCGGTAAAAAATCGCAGCTCACAGGAGTTGATGAACCTGTTTTCGCACGTAATGAAGCGCGCAAGAGAAGAAAATCCGGGGCCAAAGAACGTCGGTGAGGCCTGAATGGATACAACGCAACCGTGCCTTCAAAGACCATTTGCCCTCGGCTTCAGCCGAGGAGGACGCGTCGACGGCCGAGATGGACTCGCGAATAGTCGGGTACAAATTGGGCTACATCGTCGGCCATAGTTTCGGCGAAACAGTGAGGCAAGCTACTGGGGTTGAAGGAAAACGGTGCCGGAACGCCTGCAAGCACTGGTCCAAGACGCTGGGACAGAATCTCCTTCTGAGGCCGCGTGCTAGGACATATCTCGCGTAAGGAGAACTGTTGAACACTGCGCCTCCATCGCATTCCCTACGCATTGCAAAATGCATGCCTTCGGTTTGGCAGTGAAACAACATCATAAGCCCTTGTTTTTCCGGCCGAAATGGCTACGTAAGCGCAACTTCGCGGCTCGTAAACGGAATTAATCGATATCAGCAGTATGGCACCGCCACAAATGCCCCGTCCAACAGCCGCTCTCCGCTTCAATTCCGGAAACGGCTCAACCCGCCCGCACGAAATGATGCTCCACCCTCGTGCGGAGCACGCCATCAAGCGAAGCAAGCCGTTCGCGCAACCGCACCGCCTGCCCTTCCGTCATTTCACCGAGCACGATCTTTTGCTCGAGAACGTCGCCACAGCGGGTGATGGCCCACCGATCGACCGTGGCCGTTTCGCCTTCGAGCACAGCAGCCGCGGTCGAGACGATGCCCGGATTCCGTCTCGATACGAGATGAACCGTGTGCGTCAACGTGAAACCGGGAAGGAACTGCGACCAGTCTTCACAGACGGTCGGGCGGGAAGCGGAGGAAACTTGGCTCATGGTTGCTCCGGATGATTGGTGATCGAACCGGTGCCAGCCATGCTGTTCCCGTTTCGTTGCCGTGAATCGGCCGCATCGCCTCAAAGGCGTCCACCTTGCCCGGGAGGGCAGGTTGGCGTCGGAAAATCCGACTCTGGATGCTTGATTTCTTACGTTCGACATTCCGAACGTGCGTTCATTATACTGAAAAACGGGCGTCGGGCAAGAAGCTGCGGGAAAGCGGCGCTTCGGGCGGAGATGCCCCCGATCCGGCCCTCATCTGCGACTCGACAGCAAGCGCTGTAGCAGTCGCACCGAACCTGTCCGCGCTTTCATGGGCGAGGCGGTTGAACAACAGGCTAACCACGCGCCTGCATCAACCGCTCCCCGAAACCCGCTACTTCGACAAACCCAGCTTCTTCGACACCACGACGCCGCTTGACGGACTCACCAGCCGGATGTCATGGAGGTCCATGTGCAACGTGGATATCTTCGTCGTAATGTCCGTCGGCTCCTCGATACTCGGATCGGCATGTTCGGTTTGTTCGGTCAGGTAAGGCCGAACCAGGCGCCCCGAAAAAACGAGCGCGAAGTTGCCCTGCGTTTTGGCGTACTCGGCGGGCGAAAGCCGCATGCGGCTACGAACCGTGGTCTTTTTGCCTTGCCCGGACTCGAGTTCGATGATCTCGACGTGCTGGATGTACCCTTTCGCCTTCGCTTCGGGTGCAATCACGAGCCCGCGCCCTCGCGGCCCCGTCGTGACCTTGCTGAGCAGGATGCCCGTGCGATCTTCGCGCTCCCCATCGAACAGGTCGACATCCAGCGTCAGAAGGTGCCGCCGTGACCGGTACCTCACGCCGTACCGCACCGGCACCACGAACGTCACGTCACGATCCAGATCGACGGCCGCCAGGTCGGGGTTCGGGACATGCCGGTCGGCCGCGTCGGAGACCAGGCCGCGAACCCGGTCGCGCAACGAAGGCGCGAGCGTGCTGACGTGCAGCTTCTTCAACGCATCCCGGATCGCAACCGGATCGTCGCCGACAATCGGTCGCGCCGGTGACGTGTCGTGATTGACAGCCGACGCGATGCGCGTCGTGCCGTCGGCAGCCTCCGCCTCTGCATGCGCCGCGACTGTCGCCAGCATCGTCGTCAGGGCGACGATGCACGCGAAGCTCGAGCGAACCAATTTGGATTTCCGGTGAAACACGACGAACTCCTGAAGTGCTTGCAGATCGATTAACGACGAGCACTATAGAGTGGAATGCTCGGCGGCGCACCCGCCGCTCGAAATTCACCGATGGCCACGCGCCCCACATCCTAGGATCATCGTCGGCAAGGCAGCAGGTCAATGGGTACACTCCCGTGTTGCCCGGAAGACGACAACCGGCGGGAAGCCAGCGGCGGCGCCCATCAGGAATCCGCAACCGCATCCCCGCCCGTCCTCCTGACGATACGCGGCCGGCGCATTCGAGCCTCGTCTCGAATGCGCTCGACGCCCCCCCCGAAGATCCCCGTCTGCCGCCGATCGAACACCCCATTCACGCACGGATACGGCAGTGTGCGCCGCACATGAGGCGGCCGCAGCGCTCAGGAAGTCCGTTGGCAGGCTGACCTTGACATCAGATCCGCCCGCCGCCCGCCTCAAAACACCGTATGCAACCCGACCCGCGCCACGGCCTGACTCGCCGAACTCGATGCGCCATTCGGATCCAGCACGCCGTTCACCTGCGCGTTCGCGCCGCTGTTTGCCCGCTGATAATCGGCCGACACGTACACCATCGTCCGCTTCGACAACAGGTACTGAAGCGCCACGCTGACCTGATGCGCGTGGTTGTCGTTCACCGCTTCATTCCCCTTCATGTACATGTACTTCGCGCCGAGGACGACATCCGGCCTGATCCGCCACAGGCCGCCGGCTTCGGCCATCCACACAGCGGCATCGTTGAACGAATTCCGCACGGTGGTCATCAGTGCAGTCGCCTTCACGACACCGAAGTCGTAGTGCATGCCGACGCCCCAGTTGCGCACGCTGGTCGACTGCACGCCCGGCGCCGGGCCGTACTTCTCGTTCGTGTAGGCCGCGCCCACGCCGAAAGCCCCCATTTCGTAGTTCACCCCGGCACTGACGGCGTTGTCCGCGCCGACCGAGCCGGCCACCCCGCCGAACGCGTACATCACGCCGCCGGAAAAACCCGAGACCGTCGGCGACGTGTACTTGACCGAATTCGCGATCGGCTTGCTGCCTGCGGTGCGGTCCCAGTCGAACGCACCGGTCGGGTTGTCGGGGAGCGCGAGCCGCTGGAACGGGCCGTTCCGGAAACCGTACAGTCCCGAGATGTCCCTTCCGATCGCATTCCCCTTGTTGAAGAGCGCATCGACCATGAAGTCGTATTGATTGCCCAGCGTGATGCTGCCGAACCGGTCGCTGTCGATGCCTACGTAGGCGTTGCGCCCGAAAATCCCGGTTCCGATGATGCTGCCATTCGCCATGGAGAACTGGTTCACGAGCGCGAATGTCGCGTGGTACCCGCCGCCGAGATCTTCGGTGCCACGAAAGCCGAAGAGGTTGGGCGCGTAGATTCCGTCGTCGAACTTGACGTTCTTTCCGCCGCCCTCGTTGCTGACGTACGAGATGCCGGAGTCGATCAGACCGAACATCGTCACACTGCTCTGTGCCCATGCGCCTTGCGCGACGGCAAGAACCGCCACTGCTCCAAACCTGAGTTTCATGTTGTCTCCGTCTTTTTTATGGAAATACGAGTCCGTCACCGCGCCGGATGGCGGGTGATCGCTCATTGCTTCTTGGGGAATCGCCTTGATTCAGGCAGTTACATCAACACCGTGAATATGATTAGCTTTACTTACTTATAAAAACGAAATTCCTGACGCGAACCCGAGAATCAATCGCCTCTTGAAATGACCCACGCAGCGGAATCCACTTCAACCGCCACGGCTTCCAGTCCAGCCCCCGTGCACGGTCCGTCGATGCAAACCCCATCGTCGAAGCGAAACAGCGCGCTGTGATGCGCGCACATCAGCACCTGCGACCGATAGCAGGAAACATTGCCCGGCACGAAATCGAGCGGCACGGAGAAATGCGGGCAACGATTCACATACGCCCATACCTGCTCACCCCGCCGCACCACGATGACGGGACGCCCGATGCAGGCTTCATCGACGACCCGCGCGCCGCCGTCGGGCACCTCGGACACGCGGCAGAGTTGTCTCGCTTCCATCGCTCACACCCTCTGCTCGGGGTTGCCGAGGCTCCAGTCCCACGGACGCACTTCCACGCGCGAGAAGAGCCCTTCCTTCACATACGGGTCGTTCCCGACGAACTGCATCACCGCCTGGATGTCGTCGGCCTCGACGACGAGCAGCGTGCCGTTCATCGCGTCGCCTTGCGGGTCGAGCGTCGGCCCACCGAGCCGCACCACCACGCCGTGCTCGGCAGCCGAACGCAGATAGGTCCGGTGAATCGGCCGCATGCGGTCGCGCACGTGGCGCATACCGGGCTGGTCCGTCGCAAATACCGCGAAAAATCGAGCCATGACGATCAGCTCCGGTCGATGGGGTCATTCATCACGTCTTTCTCCGTTGGCGCATCGGGCCGCTCAATGCGGCGCGCGCCCTTCCCATGCATCCTGAAGCAGCGCACGAATCGCTGCGCGCTCGATCGGCCGCGGATTCGCATACGGGTTCTTGCACGCAAGATCGGCTGCTTCGTCGAGGCCTGCCTCCGGCATCCCGATGTCTGCTAGTGCCGGCGCGATACCGAGCTGCTCGTTCAGCCTGAAAAGCAGCGGGCCGGCGTCGGCCGCGTCGTTCCCACCCAGCGCCAGCGCGACGCGGCGCAGCGCATCGGGCGCCGCGGCATGGTTGTAGTGCGCGGTATGCGGCAACATCGCCGCGTGCGTCTGCGCGTGCGGCAGATTGAACGTGCCGCCGAGCGTGTGACAAAGCTTGTGGTGCAACGCCATGCCGACCGCACCGAGGCAAGTGCCGGCAAGCCACGCGCCGTACAACGCGCGACTGCGCATCGTGCGATCTTCCGGATCGCGCACCACCACGGGCAACGCTTCGCCCAGCGCGCGAATCGATTCTTCGGCCATCAAGCTGATCACCGGGTTCGCGTCTTCCGCGTAGAGCGCCTCGACCGCGTGCGCCATCGCATTGACGCCCGACGCCGCCGAAATGCCCGGCGGCAGCGACAACGTCAGCGACGGGTCGTACAGCACGGTACGCGGCAGCACGCGCACGTCGCGCCCGGTGCGCTTCAGCCGGCCTTCCGTGAGCCCGTAGATCGGCGTCATCTCCGAGCCCGCGTACGTCGTCGGCACGGCCAGGATCGGCAGCGACGATTCGAGCGCAATGGCCTTGCCAAGCCCGATCGTCGACCCGCCGCCGATCGCGATGCAACAGTCCGCGCCCAGCTCCGCGGCCATCTCTCGCGCCGCGTGTGCGACTTCGAGCGGCACGTGCATGACGGCCTGCGCACACACGCCGGCCGCGCGCTCGCCGAGTACTGCCTTCACTCGGTCGGCCAGATGCCGCTGCTCGGGCGTCGACAGAATGAGCGCGCGGCTGGCGCCGAGCGTCGACAGCTCGTCCGGCAGCCTGTCGAGCGCGCCCCATTCGAACACCACGCGGGAAGGCGTGCCTTGATAGACGAAGCGCTCCATGAAAGCCTCAGCGCTTGAAGTGCGGCGGCACGTTGCCGTCGACGTTGACCCACACCGAGCGCGCCTCCGTGTAGTCGTGCATGGCCTCGAAACCCATCTCGCGGCCATAGCCCGACTTGCCGACGCCGCCGAACGGGCTGCCCGGATTGACGCGCTTGTAGCAGTTGATCCAGCACATGCCTGCATTGATCTGCGATGCCATCTTGTGTGCACGCGACAGATTCTGGGTCCAGAGGCCGCTGCCGAGCCCGTATTCCGTTGCGTTGGCGATGGCAAGCGCTTCTTCGTCGCTGCCGAAACGCAGCACCGTGACGAACGGGCCGAACACTTCCTCCTGCGCGACGCGGTCGCTCGCGCTCTTTGCCTCGATGATCGTCGGGCGCACGTAGTAACCATTGGCGAGCGCCGGATCCTGCGGTGCGCTGCCGCCCGTCAGCACGCGGCCACCCTGCTCGCGCGCGACGTCGACATACGACAGCACGCGATCGAGGTGCTGCTTCGACGTCAGCGGGCCCATTTCGGTATTCGGATCGAGCGGATTGCCGATCCGGATCGACGACGCGAGCGCGACGAATCGCTCGAGGAACGCGTCCGCGATCCGTTCATGCAGCACGAGGCGCGAACCCGCGATGCACGCCTGCCCCTGGTTGTGAAAGATCGCCCAGGCGGCCCCGTTGATCGCCGCGTCGAGGTTGGCATCGTCGAACACGATGTTCGCACCCTTGCCGCCCAACTCCAGCTGAACGCGCTTCAGGTTGCCCTGCGACGCCTCGACGATCCGCCGGCCGGTGGCCGTCGACCCCGTGAACGCGATCTTGCCGACGCCCGGATGTTCGGCGAGCCGCTGGCCGGCCGTATGGCCGTAACCGGGGACGATATTGACGACGCCCGCGGGAAACCCGACTTCGGCCATCAGCTCGACGATGCGCAACGTCGACAGCGGCGTGATTTCCGACGGCTTGAGCACCACCGTGTTGCCGGCGGCCAGCGCCGGGCCCATCTTCCAGCTCGTGAACATCAGCGGGAAATTCCACGGCACGATCTGGCCGACCACGCCGATCGGCGCGCGCTGCACGTAGTTCAGGAAGCCGGTCTCGACCGGAATCACCGAGCCTTGCAGCTTGTCGGCCATGCCGCCGAAATAGCGGAAGCAGGCCGCCGTGCGCGGCACGTCGAGCGAACGCGAATCGCGAATCGGGTGGCCGGTGTCCAGCGATTCGAGCTGCGCCAGCTCCTCCGCGTTGGCTTCGATCGCGTCGGCCAGGCGCAGCAGCAGACGGCCGCGTTCGGCCGCCGGCAGCGCCGACCATTTGGGAAACGCGCGCGTCGCGGCGTCGACGGCCAGATCGACGTCCGCCGCGGTGGCTGCCGCGATCTTCGCGATGACGGAGCCGTCGTGCGGGTTCAGCACGTCGATCGTGCCGCGGTCGACGGCGTCAACGAAGCGCCCGTCGATGAAGAGTTGGGTTTGCATGAATCGTCCTCGGTGTATGGCTGAAGCTGAAGCAGTCGCTGGCGCGCGGCTCAGAATGCGATCGGATACGGTGCGAGCTCGCCGCTCTCGTAGCGCTGCGGCAGGTTCGGCGTCGCGTTTTCCCAGACCAGCAGCATCGATCGCTTGGTCGAGTAGCCCTGGTGACGGATGTCGGCCGGCATCGCGCAGATGTCGCCTGCGCGCATCGTGACGCGTGCGCGCGGCGCGCCGGTGTTCTTGTCGCCGATGTCCCACACGATTTCGTCGGACAGTTGCAGGAACCATTCGACGCGGTCGTTGCCATGGAACACCGGCAGGATGAATTCCTCGGTGGTCGGGCAGAACAGGCTGCGCCCGCACACCGACGTGACCGACGGATTCCACGTGACGTCCGAGCGCGACAGGTACTTGAACAGGTTGAATGCGTGCAGCTCGCCTTCGAAGCCCGGCTCGACATGCACTTCCGGCTCGTCCTGCGCGACGTCGAGGAACGCGCGGTTGACCGGCAGTTCGTCGCGCAGCGGCGAATCGCCTTCGAGGCCCGGCATGCGGCGCGTCGCGATGCGCGTGCGCTCGATCGCCGCGCCGTTTTCACCGTGCTTGCGCCCGAATGCGGTGCCGGTTTCCTCCGGCGCCGCGAACGGGTCGAAGCCTTCGTTCGTCCAGTCGTGCAGCATCGCCTTGAAGGTCGCCATGATCGTCGGCGTTTCGAAGGTCTCGGTGTAATCGACACCGGCGTCCTTCAGGATGCCGTTGAACGTGCCCGCATACATGTCGACCTTGCCGTAGTGATTGCGCGTGCCGAACACGTGATCGAAGTTCACCCAGCCGTAGAAGAAGCCCCATGCGACGTCGCGCATCATCGCGCGCAGGAACGCGTCCGCCGGCATCGCATGCGTGCGGGTCTGGCCTTTCGCGGGCCAGCTGATCTTCACGAAGTATTCGTCGCGCTGGAATTCGAATGCGCCGAGCTGGAAGCGGCGGTAGCCGGTCACGGCATCGGCTTCGGTCGATCGCACCAGATCGGCGGCAAAGCCCGTGGACGGGTCGAGGGTTTCGAGGGTGGCCATAACGTGTCTCCTGGGATAGTCGAATGAGGTCGGAAGGTCAGTGCAGGCAGATCTCGGCCCACTTCTCGACGGACAACTCGCCGAGGATGGTCTGCACGAGCGCGACGCCCGGCCGGCTCGCGGTGAAGCGATAGGCACAGCCGGCCGGCAGCAGCGCCTGATGGCCCTTGCGCAATACGACGTACCCCATGTTCCGGCCGGCCGGTTGCTCGCCGGCGCTCACGGTGCCGCGCCCCGATGCCGGCGGGTTGTCGAGCTTGATGAATTCGATCCGGACTTCGCCGTCCATCTGGATCGTGAACTCGTCATGCGCACACGCGAACCACGGCGACTGGCCGTCGGTCCTCAACACTTCGATCACGTATTCGAGATTCTTGCCGGCGACGACCTTTTCATAAGGGGCCGACTTCGACGCCACCTCGAAGACATTCGAGAAGGCGTAGTGCTGCGCGCTGCCGCTGGTGATTTCGATCTCGCCCTTCCGGTAACCATCGAGCGAGCCGAAGACGGTGTGGAATGCCGTGCTGGTCATTTCTGTCTCCTGAGTTGAACCGCTTGTTGGATTCCACTCTAGGGGCAAGGGACAGCAGCAACAAGGCAACGGATGGCGATTACGGCATTTGCGTTTCGCGAATAATCCGCCCGGTTCAACGCACCCAGCCGCGCTCCAGCAGCGGGAGATCCCACGAGGGCTCGTCGCCGATGTATTCGGCGAGGAATTCGACCAGGGCCTTCACCTTCAACGCCTGTCGCTGCGTTGCGGGATAAACGGCGGCAAAGCTCAGCGGCGCGAGCTGATAGTCGGTGAGGATCGGCACCAGGCGGCCCGCGACGAGCGCATCGCTCGCCACCAGCGTGGGCAAGCAGACCACGCCGCCGCCCGTCAGCGCGTATTCGCGCAACAGGTGAACGGAGTTCGAGCGAATCATGCCCGGCAGCTCCATTTCGACGACCTCGTCGCCGCGCGTCATCGTCCAGCGGTTGCGCGACGGATAGCCCGAATACAGCGCCGTCGTGTGCTGCAGCAGATCGCGTGGATGTTGTGGTGCACCATGCGCGTCGACGTACGCGGGCGCCGCACAAAAGAGACGCCGGACCGTGAACAGCCGTCGCTCGATCAGCGATTCGGAAATCGGCGGGAAGATCTGGAACGCGATGTCGAACCCTTCTTCGACAGGGTCCACGACACGGTCATTGACGATGATGTCGAGCTGGATGCCCGGGTAGCGCTGATTGAATGCGGCCAGCGGCACGCCGAAGTGATCGAGCGCGAAACCGGGCAGCATCTGGATGCGCAGCCGCCCGGTCGGCGTCGCGCGAAGCTCGCGCATCTGGTCCGTCAGCTCGTTGACGCGCCCGACCACCTCCGCACACTCGCGATAGAACGCCTCGCCCACTTCGGACAGACGCACGTGGCGCGTGCTGCGATGGAACAGCGGCGCGTTGACGAACTTCTCGAGCTGCTGGATGCGGTTCGTCACGACCGAACTCGTCACACCCAGTTGCCGCGCGGCCTCGGCGAAGCTGCTCGCCTCGGCCACTCTCACGAATGCTTCGATGCTCAGGAACCGGTCCATGCCCCGCCCTTTTTCGACAGCGAAAACGGCAGTCTACCTGTGCGGGTATCGGGTTGTGTCATGCGAAAGGCGTCACAGTGTCGCCAAATCGATGTCAATCGACGGACGCACCGGCATTACCGCGATTGCTCTCCGGTTGCCAGTTCCGGCTGCACGACCGCGCGGCGCTGCAACACGGCCGGTGCGGTTTCCTTCAGCAACAGGCTGACCACGATGCCCAGCACGACCGCGCACATCGGCAGCCACAGAATATTCTGGATGCCAAAGTGTGCGGCGACATAGCCGCCCATCGCCGGCGCGATGCCGCCGCCGAAGATTTCGCCGACGCCGACCACCACACCGATGGACGTCGACACGAGACCGATGGGCGCGGCCTCGGTCGCCACCGGGCCGGACAGCAGCGACACCAGCCCGAGCGTGAAGAACGACGCGACGAACAGCACGCCGAACAGCGCCAGCGGCTGCGGGCCGAGGCCGCGGAAGATGTAGAGCATTACGGCCGTTCCGGCGAAGCCGACGATGCTCGCGATGCGGCGGCCGACCAGATCGGACAGCCCCGGCAACCCGAACTGCCCGAGAAACCCGCCGAAGCCGATCGCCGACACGACGAGGCCCATCTTCTGCGTGCCGAGCGACAGGTAATCGGTCAGGTACAGCGGCAGCAGCGCGCCGAGCACGAAGACGCCGGTCATCGCGCAGCACAGCGCGGCCATCGCCACGAGGATGTTGCGGCTCTTGAGCACATGGCCGAGCGATGCCGGCGCGTGTTCCGATGCGACTTCCTTCACGACTTTCGGCTCGCGGATCACGAAGAACATGATCGCGCCGAGGATCAGGCCGGGCACGGCCACCAGCGCAAACACCCAGCGCCACGACACGAAGCCGAGCAGTTGCGTGGCGATGATCGGCGACAGCGCGAGGCCGAACAGCGCGAAGCCGCTTTGCTGCAGGCCGAGGTTCAGGCCGCGCCGCCGCGGATGCGACGCATCGGCCGTCGCCGCGAAACTCGTCGGGCAGAACGAGCCCTCCGCGACGCCCATCAACCCGCGAATCGCCATCAGGCCGAGCAGACCGCCCGCGAGCCCCGAGAAACCCGACAGCAGCGAGAACGCGATGATCGCCGGAATCAGCACCTTCCGGCGGCCGACCTTGTCGGAGATGCCGCCCATCAGCGCCGCGAAGATGCCCCATGACAAGCCAAGCACACCGATGCAGTTGCCGACGTCCTGCGCGGTCAGGTTGAGGTCCTTCATGATCGAAGGGAACAGCGGCGCGATGAGCCAGCGGTCGAGGCCGACCAGCCCGAAACCGAGCGCCAGCAGCGTGACCGCTTTCCACTCGTATGAGGTATCCCACTCGTTTGCTTTCATGTCCGTCTCCGTGGACGCCGGTTCGCCTGCGCGCGCCGGAGCGCCTGCGCATGGGTCAGGTCCGATGGTTTTGTATGCGATGTGAATCGCGAGGAAGTGTCGGCGGACGTTCGGGTTCGATGCGTCGAATACGCTCAGCCGACGCCACCACGATAGGTGCACGGCCGCCAATCGGGTATGGAACAACCGGCGAACGCGCCATTCGCGAAACGCAAATAATCGGGCGAGAAGGGCTGGGCGTGCCTGTAGAGAAGCACCGAGCGAATCCGCGCGGCGTTGAAATGCCGCTCACGCGCGTGATATCGGGGAATCCCTCATGGACTTGAAGGTTCCCGGGTACGGCACCGCCCGGAAACGCACGATGGCGCGTGGTTCATCGGGGCAGAAAGGGCGCCGCATCGACATGGAAACAAATTCTCCCATTCAATTTAACGAGAAAACGTTATTCCATATCAAGCTGAATCGCCAGCCAACTTTGGATCCTTTTTCCCTCCTGTCCCCCGTATCATTTCTCTCACTACGCAATGAGCAAGAGACGGACATGAGCGACACCAACACGCTGCACTACCTCGACTACGCCGCCACGACGCCCGCCGATCCGCGCGTGATCGAAGCGATGACGGCCTGCCTCGGCTTCGACGGCATCTTCGGCAACCCCGCATCGAGCTCGCACGCCGCCGGCCGGCTGGCGAAAGACAAGGTCGAACACGCGCGCGCGCAGGTCGCCGCGCTGATCGGCGCGGATGCCGACGAGATCGTCTGGACCTCGGGCGCCACCGAATCGAACAACCTCGCGCTGAAGGGCTATGCGGAAAACGCAACCGACAAGCGCCACCTGATCACGAGCCGCATCGAGCACAAGGCCATTCTCGACACGATGGCGAACCTGTCGAAGCACGGCTCGTCGGTCACGTTCCTGACGCCCACGCGCGACGGCGAGATCACCGCCGATGCCGTGGCGGCCGCGATCGGCCCCGAGACGGGCCTCGTGTCGCTGATGCTCGTGAACAACGAGATCGGCACGCTGACCGACATCGCCGCCATTTCCCGCATCGTGCATGCCGCCGGCGCACTGCTCCACGTCGATGCCGCGCAGGCGCTCGGCAAGACGCCGATCGACGTGCGCGCGGTCGGCATCGACATGATGTCGATGTCGGCGCACAAGGTTTACGGGCCCAAGGGTATCGGCGCACTGTTCGTCCGCCGCGATATCGCCGATCGCATCGCACCGCAGATTCACGGCGGCGGTCACGAACGCGGGTTGCGCTCGGGCACGCTCGCGACGCATCAGATCGTCGGGATGGGCGTCGCGTGCGAACTCGCTGCTGAAAAGCTCGACGGCGAAGCCGCGCGGATCGCCGCGCTCGGCGCACGCCTGACCGACGCGCTGTTCGCGCTCGGCGACATCACGCAGAACGCGGCCGCCGCGCGCCGCATCCCGCACACGCTGAGCTTGACGGTGAACGCACCGGGCTTCTTCCCGTTCATGCTCGGCGAAGCGCTCGCCGTGTCGTCGACTTCCGCGTGCAACTCGACCAGCGGCGCACCGTCGCACGTGCTGACCGCGATCGGCCTCGATGCGGAAGCGGCCGGCCGCACCGTGCGCGTCAGCTTCGGCCGCTTCACGACGGAGCAGGACGTCGACTTCGCGATCGCGTGTTTCCGCCAGGCGATCGAGCAATGCCGCGCGACCGCCGCGAACGGGTTCTCCGCGTCGCGCCAGATCACGCCGGCCGATCTGAAGGCGATCCGCAATGCCGGCTACCGCTCGGTCATCTGCAACCGGCCCGACGGCGAAGGCGACGCCCATCCGGCCTTCGACGAAATCGCCGCCGCAGCCCGTGAACTGGGCCTCGAAGCACGCTACCTGCCGGTCGAGCGCGACCGCATCGGCGACGCGGAAGTCGACGCGTTCGGGGCGCTGGTCGATGCGCTGCAGAAGCCGGTGCTCGCGTATTGCCGCAGCGGCAACCGCTCCGGCCTGTTGTGGAATCGCCTGTCCGCACGACGCACGGCCTGAGCCGGCACACCTCCCCCGTTACACCGCACCGCCCGCGTTCACGCACGAAGCCGATGCTTCGCTGCGTGAACGCGTGACGATGCCGACCAACGCAGCATTACGCCCTTGTTTGACGAAAACGGGGTCTCTCGACGAGTATTCAAGCGGCGGCACCGCTGTTCCGCAGAAGTATCCGGACGTGCCGTCCGCACAATCAATAAACACACGCGAGAGAACCCATGTCTTCCGGCGCAGCATTCATCGAAAGCAATATCGGCCGCGAGTTGGTCACCGGCATGGTCATGCAGATGCGGGCCATTCGGCAGGTGGGATGGCGAAAGCACCTTGACCTGCCGTCGAACGATCTCATGCACGAGCCCAAGAACCTGAACCGGAACTTTGCGACGCTTCGGCTGTGGTGCGTCGGCGACGACTAGGCGATGGGAGACCAGTGGGTCGGCGTGAGCGGCACCGGCGACTACTTCCCGCCGAAGGGTGTCGACGCATACGTACTGAAAAGCCGTGAAGGCGATCACGCGGTGAACATGAAAGCGTTGTATGACACGCCGGACGACTGCTACGAACCGGCCAGGTATTACCCGGCATGCGGCAACCCCGAATGTTCGGAGGTGCCGCTTCTCAATGCGCTGTCGCATGCGATCGAGCGTTGCCATATTGCAAGCGGCACTCCGGGGCATGTCATTCTGTTGACCGAGCGGCTGCCATGCCTGTCGTGCGGCAGCCTCTTCAGGCAGTTCGGCAAGGACCACCCCGGCCTGTCGCTTCATCTGCTCTACATGTTCGATCACACCGATCGCGCGGAAGAGCGCCTGTCGACCGACCTCGACTACCTGTCGGACTCGACCTTCGTCGTCGAATACATCGATCCCGACGACAACGGTCATGCCGGCCCGGGCGGTCCGGCTTTCGCGCCGCCGGGCTTTACGTCGCGCCCCAAGGGCGGGATCTTCATCGCGCAGATCACGCCTTTCTCCGGCGATGTCGTCACGACCCCGAGCGACACGACGCGGGTCCCCGCACGCGCAACGGGGTCTTCGTCGGCGCATTTTGCGGCGCGCATTCCGAATCAGAACTGGGTGACGCTTTACGACCGCAAGGCGCGTCCGCCCGTTCCGGAAGACAACCCGCGGCGGCCGCTCGAGGATGAAGACCCGGCCTAGACGTCATGGTCCGCGTCGTGCGATGTCGACTGCCCTATCCCGATCCCCAGCTCGCCGGGTTAGTGAAGTGAGCACGGCGGACACCACCGGCATTCCCCGCACGACAGCCGCTACTTCGGATACTCCAGTTGCAGTGCGACCCAACCTGATGTCGCGTCGCCGTAGCGTGCCGCAATGTCTCCGAGCACACCGGGCAGCACCGATTCGCCATGGCGTCCGGCCGGTATCGCCACGTGCTCGTGCCGGGCATTCGCCGGCTGCGCCAGCAACCGCAGCCCGTGCCTGGACTGGATCACACGCGCGTCTGCCGTCGCGACGACGTCACTGCGCCAGGTCCGCGCCCACGCATCGGCGGTCAACGCAACCGGAAGCTCGTCAAACCCGTCTTCGACCGGTAGATCGAACGTCTCGTGCCGCCAGAACGCAAGGCGGTTCATCAACGCCATCGCCACCGCACGCGTGGTCAACGCGTACCGGCTACCGTCGTGAATGTCGCTCCATGCCTGCGCGCCGACGCGCTGCGCAGTCTCGTGTGCCGCTGCCGGCCCGACCAGCGCATTCACCAATGCCAGCGAAGCGGGAATCGACGCCGACACGCCGGTCGTCGTCATGACGTTACCGTCCATCGCATAGCGGCGATCATCAACCCACGTCGTATCGGTAAAGCGGCGACGTAGTCGTTCGCGCGAATACCAGTGGGACGTCGCCGTGCGATGCCGCAGCAGGCCCGCGTTCGCGAGGACTTCGGCACCGTCGCAGATCGCCACCATCGTCGCGCCGGCGGCGGCCTGTTTGCGCAGCCAAGCCAGCACCGCCGGCCGGTCGGCACGATGCATCGCGGGCACGATCACGACATCGGCCCCCGCGGGAACAGCAGCGTCAAACCGGTCGAACGCGGTGTCGGCCAGCATGCGCAGCGCGGGCATCAGCTCGACCTCGCCTTCGTCTGCCGACACGGCGACCACGTCGACCGCACCGGACGTCTTCAGAATCGCGTACGGAACGATGAAATCGGTTGTTTCAGTTCCGGCGTTGTCTGCGACGATGGCAACGAGCGGCCGCGTGCGGCCCGACTTTGGCACACTCATCTTCAACGCTTGCGCGACCGGAGGGGTGTCCTCTGCCAGTGCCTGCACCGGCCGCCCCCATGCCCAGGCGCCCAGCAGCCCGCACACGAACAACACTGCCCCGCCTGTCTTCCGTACCCGCATCGTCCCCTCGCCTCAGTCGATTGCACGTCCGCAAAATTACAAGGATCATGCTTGCGGTCACAAGGACAACTCCACCGCACTTTCCGCCATGTCCCAGTCAACCTGCCCGGCACGCGACATCGTTGTCGTCGGCTTCGAAGGCGTCCAGTCGCTCGATATCACGGGCCCGATGGAAGTGTTCGCGGTCGCGAACCGTTACCTGTCCGAGCATGCCGTGCCATACCGGCTCACGCTTGCGTCGCAACACGGAAATGACCTCGTCACGCACGCGGGCCTGCGCCTCGCCGGCACGGCCGCGCTCGCGGCACTGCCGGGACGGATCGACACGATCATCATTGCCGGCGGCAATGAAGCGGCGCTGCGACACGCCGCGTCGAAAGCCGGCGTGCTGCCGTGGTTGCGCACGCGGATCGCGGACACGCGGCGAATCGCGAGCATCTGCACGGGTGCGTTCGTACTCGCCGCGGGCGGATGGCTGGACGGCAAGCGCGCGACCACGCACTGGAACCAGTGCGCGACGCTACAGGCGCTCTGCCCCGATGCGCGGATCGAACCGGACGCGATCTACGTGAGCGATCCGCCGTTCCATACGTCGGCTGGCGTGACGGCCGGCATCGATCTGTGCCTCGCACTCGTCGAGGCGGACTGCGGCGCACCGACCGCACTTGCGGTCGCACGCGAACTCGTGCTGTTCATGCACCGTCCCGGCGGACAGGCGCAGTTCAGCGTCGGGCTCGACATCCAGGCCGGTGCGACGCCCCGCATGCGCTCGCTGCTCGCCGACATCGCCGACAATCCGGCCGGCGACCTCGGCGTTACTGCACTGGCCGCCCGCATGCACATGAGCGAACGGACGTTTGCACGCAATTTCCTCAAGGAGACTGGACTGTCGCCTGCGCAGTACGTGCTCGCAGCGCGCGTCGAGCGCGCGAAAGCGCTGCTGGAGCGGGCCGACTGGCCGCTCGAACGGATCGCGGAACGTTCGGGATTCGGCAGCGTGGACGCGTTGCAGCGTGCCTTCGCGAAACGCGTCGGCGCCACGCCGCGCGACTATCGCGCGCGCTTCGGACCGCGAAGCGACAAGCGACAGACGGAATAGGCCGCCCCGATTCATTCCACGTTCAGGATGAAACGCGGGTGGACATGCCCTGAAACAGGGCACGCCTCCGGATTTTCACTACATTGCCGAAATCTGATAGAGCCGGGAGATTTGATTACATACCGTTCACGCATCGGACTGGAAAGCGATTGCCGATTTCCCCACGGCATCGCGTGCCGCCGACGAATCCCAGGAGCGGGCCGTATCGCACGGCCCGGGCGGCGATGACGGTCCTGCCACGCAGGACATTCGTGACGGAGCGACTATGGATGCAAAATTCCAGCCTGATTCAGGCACCGACAGTGACGTAAGCCTGCTGCACAAGATGGGCTATGCGCAGGAACTGTCGAGACGTATGAGCGGTTTCTCGAACTTCGCCGTGTCGTTTTCGGTGATCTGCATCCTGTCCGGCGGCATCACCGCGTTCCAGCTCGCGTTTTCCGCGGCCGGCGGCGCATCGATCGGCCTCGGCTGGCCACTCGGCTCGCTGTTCGCGCTGATCGTCGCCGTGTCGATGTCGCAAATCGCCTCCGCGTTTCCGACGGCCGGCGGCCTCTATCACTGGGGCGCGATCCTCGGCGGGAAGAAATGGGGGTGGATGACAGCGTGGCTCAACCTGATCGGCCTGATCTTCGTGATCGCCGCGATCAATTTCGGCACCTACGATCCGTTTTTCAAGACGCTGATCGCGCCGATGTTCGGCGTCAGCCCGGACAGCCTGACGTGGTGGCATCAAACGGCGTTCATCGCGGTCATCACGATCTCGCAGGCGATCCTGAACGCGCGCGGCATCAAGATCGCGAGCAAGATCACCGACCTGTCGGGCTACCTGATCTTCGTGGTGACGATCGCGCTGGTGGTGTCGCTGCTCTACTACTCACCCGTCGCGTTCGATGCGCACCGGCTGGTCACCTTCACCAACTTCACCGGCGTCGACGGCGGCGCGTGGCCGAAACAGACCACGCCGCTCGCGTTCCTGTCCGGCCTGCTGCTCGTGACCTACACGATCACCGGCTTCGATGCTTCCGCCCATACCTCCGAAGAGACGCATGACGCAGCCAGGAACGTGCCGCGCGGCATCATCGGCTCGGTGTTCTGGTCCGCGGTGTTCGGCTACGTGATGGTGTGCGCGTTCGTGCTCGTGATGCCCGACCTGACCGCCAGCATGAAGCAGGGCACGGGCTTCTTCGAAGCGATCCTCGCGCCGATTCCGAAGACGCTGCGCGTGACGCTCGAAATCGCGATGTTCTTCATCAACTACGTGTGCGGGCTCGCGGCGATCATGTCGACGTCGCGGATGGTGTACGCATTCGCACGCGACGGCGGCCTGCCGGCGTCGAAGCTGCTGCGCAGCGTCAGCCCGGCCCACCGGACGCCCGGGCCCGCGATCTGGACGTGTG
Organism: Burkholderia sp. BCC1999; assembly: GCF_905339975.1. Lineage (NCBI taxonomy): Bacteria > Pseudomonadati > Pseudomonadota > Betaproteobacteria > Burkholderiales > Burkholderiaceae > Burkholderia > Burkholderia sp. BCC1999. Next base: position 204,910 of record NZ_CAJPHP010000011.1, read on the forward strand.
CGGTGCTCGCGATCGTCGTCACGCTGTACGGCGACGCGTTCTCGGTACTGAGCGCCGGCAGCGCGGTGTTCCTGTTCATCTCGTACGCGATGCCGATCGGCTCCGGGATGCTGGCCGAGGGCCGCTCGTGGACCGACAAGGGCCCGTTTCAACTGGGGATCTGGTCGAAGCCGTGCGCGCTGCTCGCACTGGTCGGCGCCTGCGTGCTCGCGTATGTCGGTATCCAGCCGCCGAACGAAAAGGTGCTGTACGTGCTGGTCGGCTTCGTCGTGGTGCTGATGGTGATCTGGTACGGCTTCGGCGTGCGCAACACGTTCGCCGGGCCGCCGGTGTTGAAGGACACGCGCAATCTCGACCGCATTCGCGAACTCGAGGCGAACGTCGATCCGTCCGTCTGAAGCAGCTTCGAAGCAGGTTGAAAAAAACCGACTCGCGGGCTCGATGACGCGAGTCGGTTTTTTGTTGCAACGTGACACGATACGGTTCGACCGCCTTGCGGCAGCCGAACCTCGCGACCATCAGCCGTAGACGGGGAAACGCTTCGTCAATTCGGCGACCTGTGCTCGCACGCGCTCGAGCGTCGCCGCGTCTTCCGGCGCTTCCAGCACATCGGCGATCAGGTTACCCACGATCTCGGCCTCTTTCACGCCGAACCCGCGCGTCGTCATCGCCGGCGAACCCAGGCGCACGCCGCTCGTCACGAACGGCTTTTCCGGATCGTTCGGGATCGCGTTCTTGTTCACCGTGATGTGCGCCGCGCCGAGTGACGCTTCCGCTGCCTTGCCCGTGATGTGCTTCGCACGCAAGTCCACCAGCATCACGTGGCTTTCGGTGCGGCCCGACACGATCCGCAGCCCGCGCTTCACCAGCGTTTCAGCCAGCACGCGTGCGTTCTCGACCACCTTCTCCTGGTACGCCTTGAACTCCGGCGACAGCGCTTCCTTGAACGCCACTGCCTTGCCCGCGATCACGTGCATCAGCGGGCCGCCCTGGATCCCCGGGAAGATCGCCGAGTTGATCGGCTTCTCGTACTCGGCCTTCATCAGGATCACGCCGCCGCGCGGGCCGCGCAGGCTCTTGTGCGTCGTCGTCACGAAGTCCGCGTGCGGCACCGGGTTCGGGTACACGCCGGCCGCGATCAGGCCCGCGTAGTGCGCCATGTCACGCGACGGGCAGACAAAAAAATCGAAGGTCCGCATCGCTGCGGAACCTTCGACGAGTCTTGCCGATCATGCTGCAGGCAGGACGCCTGCCCGCCGGCTTCTTGCGAACATCCGTAATCAGACGGCCGAAAAACAGTTGTCGACGAACAGGTGGGTGCCGTTGACGAAACTCGACTCGTCGGACGCGAGGAACAGCGCGGCCGCCGCGACTTCCGACGGCTCGCACAACCGGCCCTGCTGAACCGCGATCGCCGCTTCGGTCGCATCGACGCCCATCGCCTGCAGGTCCTTCAGTTCGCGCATCCCGTGCGGCGTGCGGATGAACCCGGGCGCCAGCGCATTGCAACGAATCCCGCGATCGCGATACTCAACGGCAATGGCCCGCGCGAACATGTGGCACGCGCCCTTGGTCGCGTCGTACAGCACTTCGCCCGGCGTCGCGCAGACGGCCGAAATCGACGACGTGCAGACGATGCTGCCGCGCCCTTTCTCCAGCATCTGCGGCAGCACGGCTTGCGTCATCAGGAACATGCTCTTGACGTTCACGCCCATCAACCAGTCCCATTCCGACTCCTCGATGTCGAGGAACGGTTTGACGATCAGCGTGCCCGCGTGATTGAAGAGGATGTCCGCATTGCCGTACTGCTTGCGCGCCGCATCGACCGCGTTCCGGACCTCCGCCTGCTTCGACACGTCCGCGCCGAGGCCGATCGCCTGCAGGCCGGCGTCGCGCAGCCGCGCGGCGAGCGTTTCGGCCGCGTCGCCGTCGCGGTCGATGATCGCCACCTTCGCGCCCTGCGCGGCGAACAGTTCGGACGCCGCGCCGCCGCATCCGCCGGCCCCGCCGCTAACGATGGCGACCTTGCCGGCCAGGCGGCCGTCAATCTTGACATTCATGTGTGGTTCTCCAGTCTGGTTCGTTCGGGCTGCTTAACTGAACAGGGTCCGCAGGTGATCGTTGAGGAAGTAGCCTTCGGGATCCACGCTGCGGCGCAGCGCGCGGAATGCTTCGGCCTTGGGGAACCAGCGATCGACGTCGTCGCGGTTCGTGAAATGCAATTTGCCCCAGTGCGGACGCGACGCGTAATCGCGAAGGATGTCGTCGACGTCCTTCAGGAACGGCCAGTAGTCGACGCCGTTCGGGCCGCCCGAGCATGAAATCGTGACGCTGTCCTGGTGATGGAACGGGCTGATCCACGCCGGATCGCCCTTGGTAAAGCGGTATTCGACCGGGAAGATGCAGTCGCGGTGTTTCGTGAGAATGAGCTCGCGCACGCGGCGCAGCGCTTCCTTGCCGTGTTGCGCGGGCACCGCGTATTCGAGCTCGTGGAAGTTCGGCACGTAGTGGATCGCATACACCTCGGAGCTGTAGGCGATCTTCTCGTGCTCGCCTTCGTGGAACGTGCGTTCGTCGGTGACATCCATCACCTTGATCTCGCACACGTCGTAGTCCTTCTTCGAATTCGACGCCTTCGTGGTGTCGGGCAGGCAGTACAGGTCGCGGCTTGCGGAGGTCGGGCACCAGAAGAAGCCGAAATGCCGGTGCTTCGCCGCCAGCTCGTCGTACTGCTCCATCAACGCTTCGAAGTCCTCGCGCCACACGCGGTCGTGCAGCCAGAACGCATCGGTCACCTGCAGCGTCAGCTCCGACACCACGCCGAACATGCCGATATTCACCTGCGTCGCATGCAGCAGGTCGGGATCCTTCCGGTCGCACACGTCCAGGATCGAGCCGTCCGGGCGCACGATGCGCATCCCGACGACCTGCGACGACAGGTTGCTCAGCGTCGTCCCCGTGCCGTGCGTGCCGGTGGCGAGCGCGCCGGCGATCGCCTGCGAATCGATGTCGCCCTGGTTGACGAGCGACAGGCCGACCTCCTTCAGGTGGCGCGTCACCGCGTTCAGCTTGGTGCCGGCCTTCACCGTCACACGCTTGCGGCCCTGATCGACATCGACGATGCCCTGGTAATCCTGCAGCGACAGCAGCAGCCCGCTGGTCGCGACGACGGGCGTGAACGAGTGCCCCGATCCCGAGCAGCGGACATGCTTGCCCTGGCGCGTCGCGGTGCGCACCAGTTCCGCGATCTCGGCCTCGCTGGTCGGCGCGGCCAGGTGCGCGGCCACGCACGACTGGTTGCCGACCCAGTTTCTCCAGAATCCGCCACGGGGAAGTTCCATCGACGTCGCTCCAGCGTTGGTGTCGTGCCAAAGATAGGGCGTCGACCGGCTTTTCACTATCGGATTTCGGCAAGTTAGGGTTTTGACGAACCTGTGCCGGTTGCGGCCTTTTTGACCGGCCGGGCGAGCGGCTACAATGAATCGGTCCGGACCGCCCCCTCCCGTTCCTTCCCGCCCCCGATGACGCCGCCTGCCCATCCGAGCGATTTCTCCCGCGACCCGCTGTTCGCGCGCACGGTCGCGTTCTGCGCGTTCACCGACGTGGAAGAACAGGCGCGATCGTTCGACGGCTGGAACATGAACTACACGCAGATCTCGGGCGGGCTGTTTCACGGCTCGTCGTCGATCGTGTCGCTGGGCGGCATCAAGCTGCTGGTCGAGGATCTCGACAAGATCATCCTGCAACAAGGCGCGGTGCCTTCCGAGCGGATCGCCGTGGCCGTGCCGCTGGAACTGGAAGGCCATGCGCGCCTGTGCGGCGAGAAGAGCGGGCGCGACAGCCTGCACGTGTTCTCGAGCCAGCCGCAATTCGAGTTCTATTCGCCCGACCGGCACGTGCTCGTGAATGTCGAGATCGAGCCCGAGAAGCTGTCGACGGAGGCGATGCGGACGGTGGCCGCGTCGCTGCGCGCGCAACCCCATTCACCGGTGATTCCGATGGCGACCTATGTGGCCGACCATCTGCGCGACCTGCTGCGCCAGACACTGGCCGCAGCGGCCAGAGGCCCGCGCATCGACGACGTGGCGACCCAGGACCGGATCGAATTGCTGGAGCGCACCGTGCTGTACGCGATCTCGGAAGTGATGACGGCCGCCGTGCCCGAGGCCGGTATGCAGGCCGCGCGCCCGACGAAATACTGGTCGCTGGTCAACGCGGTGCAGGAACGGCTCCAGGACGCCTCGACCTGCCCGCTGTCGATCGCCGAACTGTGCGTCCAGCTCGGCATCAGCCGGCGTACCGCGCAGTACGCGTTCCACGATACGTTGAACCTGAACCCGATTGCGTATCTGCGGGCCGTGCGCCTGAATCACGTGCGCCGCGAGCTGCGGCTCGGCGATTCCGTCACGTCCGCCGCCACCAAGTGGGGCTTCTGGCACCTGAGCAGCTTCGCGCAGGACTATCGCGCGATGTTCGGCGAGTTGCCGTCGGCCACGGCGAAACGCTACGCCGCGCACCGCGCTATCTAGGCATCCTTCACGATCCGGCGGCCGGTGCGACGGATGTCGTACCGGCCGCCGTGCTGCCTGCTACGTCACTCGTCCTGCTGTTCCTGCTGCGCCTGCACCTGCCGCTGCTGGATGAACTGCCGCACATCGCTCATCGTCACGCGGCCGGTGTGCTTCGCATCGATCTCGTCGAAGTGCTTCGACACGAAACCGAGCCCGCTGCTCTGCGCCTGCGCCTTCGTCACGGCCGCACCGTTGCTCAGCACGGTATTGCCGCCGAGTCGTGCGTCGACACGCTGCTGCGCCTGCTGCTGCAGCGCCGAGCCGGTCGACGGCAATACCGGCGCCGCGCGCGTGGCAGGAAAGAACGGACCGTCGACACCGCGCCCGCCGTGCGGCAGCTTCACCGGCGCCACCGCTTGCGGCGGCAACGCATAGGCACTGCTCATCACGGCACCGAGGACGATCAACGTAGACATACGCCGCATCAATTTGATTAGGGACATGATCACTCGCATTCAATGGATGAATAGAGGGTTCCTTTGACAAGGAGTCCCGCTCAAGGGGCCGCCGCCAGCGTCGTCGCGGCCGTCGCGCCCGGGACGCTGCCGGTCGGCACGCTGGGCGGGTTTTCATCCGGCCACGGCGGCGGCAGCGTGTGCAGCGTCAGCGCCGTCGGAATCCGCGCGCCCTTGTAGAACGTCTTCAGGTCCCGCTTCATCTGCGGACGGGCGACGTCGTCCAGGTAGATCATGTGGCCGCCCTGGAAGAAGTTCACCTGCAGCTTCGGATTCAGGCCCTTCACCGTCTGAAGCCGCGCGAGTTGCTTCTCGGTGTTGAAGAACGGCGTCGCGAGATCGTGATAGCCGTTCTCCGCGAGCACGCGAAGCTTCGGGTTGAGCTGCAACGCACCGAGCAGATCGGGGATCGTGTCGGGCATCGGCTGGCCGTCGTGCGTGAAGTCCCAGACGCCGATGATGTTGTCGTTCAGCGGCAGGTACGTCGCGTTCGGTGCCGAGTAGCCGAGGTAATCCGGCATCTGCGTCGCGAGCGCGTTCGTGAACGGCTGCGAGATCAGGATGTCGGACGGATCGCCGTCGTTCTGCAGCCGCGGATCGGAGTTCGGCAACGACACGCGTCCGTCATACCGGCCGATCGTCGTCCCAGGCAACAGGCTCGTGCCGAACGGATTCGCGTTGAAGTAGCCCTGCAGCGCCTGCAGCGTCAGACCCGACGGTATCCCCCACAGCTTGAGCGTTGCATCGCTCGGGAACACCGGCGTGCCGAGCGCATCCGGAATGCCGAGCTGGCTCAACACCCACGACTGCGAATACTTCTGCAGCTGGTTGTAGATCAGCGTCGTGAACAGTTCCGTCTGCAGTGCGTACAGCCCCTGGTTCACCGGCGCCGGCGACACCTGGTTGAAGTACGCCGCGACCGCCGCATAACCGGGCAGATAGCCGGCCACCGTATCGGTTTCGAGCAGCAGCCCTTCCGTCGACTGCGTGATCGCCACCGCTTCCACCGCATCCGCGAAGTAGTTCAGGATTGCAGACTGCAGCACGATGCCCGTCAGGTGCACGCCTGCCGATTCGAGCGCGAGCGCCAGCATGTCGGTACGCGGCGTGCCGTACGATTCGCCGTACAGGTAGATCGGCGACGTGCTGCGGCTGTTGACGTTCAGGTAGCGCTGGATGAAGTCGCGCATGATGTTCACGTCCGCATCGGAACCCCAGTACTTCTGGTTGGTGTTCGGCAACACGGCTTCCGACAGCCCCGTTCCGGGCGGGTCGATGAACACGAGGTCGGTGGTGTCGATCAGGCTCTCAGCATTGTCGACGATCGGATAGTTCGGCCAGTTGCTGCCGAACCCCGGATCGGGCGTGGCCACCCGCGTCGGCGCGAACGAGCCGAGCCGCAGCCAGATCGACGACGAGCCGGGGCCGCCGTTATAGACGAACGTGACGGGGCGTGGCTTGCCGTTCTTGCTCGGCGCGGTGTACGCGACATACGACATCGACGCTTCCGCGTTGCCGTTTGCGTCCTGTGCGGTCAGGTGGCCGGTCGTCGTCGTGTAGTTGACCGTCGTGCCGCCGCCCTTCCACTGGTAATGCATGACGGCCGCTTTCTCGGACACCTGCGACGCGGCGAGGCCGTCGGTCGCATTCATCGAGTACGCGACCTGGTCGACGTAAGGCTGGTTGGCCGCCGGCGTCTGGCTGCCGGCCGCTTGCGCACTGGCCTGCTGGCTGGCCGTGGCCTGCGCGAGGCTCGACGCGCCGACGGACGACGAATCGTCGCCGCCGCACGCCGCGAGCGCCAGCGTCATGGCGGTCAATGCGCCTAGCCCGGCCATCCTGCCGCGACGGGCGCGGTGGCTGCCGGTACAGCTTCTGTCTGGTTTCATCTCTATCCTTGTGCCTGGTTCGAATACCACTTCACAAAGGCCGCCTTCACTGGCGAGACGCGCAGCAACACCCGCCACTCGCGCAAAGGCGGTTGGGATCGGACTGCTTCAAGAGACTGAACGTGATACAGACGCAGCAAACTGCTGGCGAGAATCGTGCTTGAACCGCCCCCTGCAGTTTGGACTTCTTTTCTGATTACCGAAATTTACGACATCGACAAAATAGGCGGTGCTGCGCCGCGTTGTCAAAGATCATTCCGATATTAAAAATCCAGTAATGATGCGAAGGGCCGCCAGTGTCTGGCATTTGAAAGAAAACTGGATTGTTCGCAGATGGCGCGCTTTATCGGCAATGCTGCGCGAAATATTTTACTTTTTTTCTCACAACACTGAAGCCTTGCCTGCATTGATGCGGCGATGACAAAACCTTCAAATCGACAGGATTTTTCTTTCATTTTTATTATTCGCGATCGATTAATACTGCAGGGCGACACTCACCCATCACGCCAGGATTCGATTAGCTTCAATCTTTCTTTAATCACCACGCCGCCGAGCATCGCACCATCCATAAAATACCGATTCCGTTAATTCGAATCGGATTTTGCGGAATTATTTACCCGATATCCGGCCGGCATTTCCGGGCGAATGACGACGTGCGGCATCGCCACACGTCGTCCGTGACAGCACTTCAGCCAGCGATTACTTCCCGCCGCCCGGCAGCGCGATATCGATCAGCACCGGATCGTGATCCGACGAGCGATACGCATCCGGCGCGTAGAACGTCTTCTGCTGCTCGGCCGACTTGTACGCGAGCGTGTACTGCAGCGCGAGCGGCTCGTCCGCGTTGATGTGCCATTCGTGCACGGCCTTCACGTGCGAGGCGAGCGGCAGCGTCGCGAGCGCGTGATCGAGATAGCCGGCTTCGCCGTTGTACACATAGCTGTACGCATTCGCGCCGATCCAGCGTGCGACGAGGTTGCGGTAGCCGCGCGATTCGAGCGTGCGGATCGGGTCTTCATACGTGTAGCTGTTGAAGTCGCCGATCAGCAGCACGCCCTGGCCCGCGACACCCGTCGGGTTGCCGGCCAGCCAGTCGGCCACCTTCGCCGCCGCGCGCGTGCGCGTCGGGTTCCAGCAGCCCTGGCCGTCACCCTGGTCGAGATCGTCGTTCGCGGCGTCCGGGCAGTTCTTCGACTTCAGGTGGTTCACGGCCACCGTCAGCGCCTGCTTGTTGCCGTTGATCAGCCGGAACGATTGCGCGAGCGGCTGGCGGTTCTTGTCGTCGATCGCGAGCGTCGCCGCGCGGCCGACCGGTTCGACCTTGCGGCTGTCGTAGATCATCGCGACCGTGATCGCATCGCCGCCGAGGCGCGACACGCCCGGATCGACGACGCGCCAGTTGTTGCCGAGCTTCGCCGCGAGCTGGCGCACCGCGCTCAGTTCGCCGTAGCCGTTGTTCTGGATTTCCATCAGGCCGATCACGTCGGCATCGATCGCCTTCAGCGCGCTGACGATCTTCGCTTCCTGACGCTGGAATTCCTGGAAGGTCTTCGCGCCGCGGTTGTTCGGATCGTCGAAGCCGCCGCCGAGCCCGTTGCCGTTGAAATAGTTCAGCACGTTGAACGACGCGACACGCAGGTTCGACTTCGGATCGCGCGCGGGGGCGTTGGTGCGCGGGTTCGTGCGCGCTTCGAACGCCGGCACGGCCGCGCCGGGCAGCGGCTGCACGCGCCATGCGCCGTAACGCACCTCGAGCACGCCTTCGACGTCGCGCACGGTGTAGCCCGCACGCAGCGTGTTCGCGGCCGACAGGCCCGGCGCCGGGTACGGCACGATCGCGGGGTTCTGCTTGTTCGAGCCGTCGTCGAGGACGAGGCGGTTGCGCGCGTTCGCATCGATCTGCGTCTGCGCCTGCGCGGGCGGCACGACGCTCGTCGGCGTGCGCAGGCGGCCGTTGCTGAGCATCACGCTGCCGTAGCGGCCAAGCTCGTAGTTGTCGGTGACGTTCAGCGTCTGCGGCAGGCGCACCAGCATCCCTTCATACGCGGCGAACGCGTTCGGGCTGTCGACCGGCAGCGTGAGCGTCGCGGGCGTGACCGTCTGGCCGTTCGCGCACACCGCGATCGCACCCGACTGCGTGAGCTGCGTCTGCCCGTACTTCTCCTCGACCTTGCCCGTCACGTGCACGAGATCGCCGGCCTTCGCGCGCACTTTCGGCGCATAGACGAACAAGCCTTCCGACACGCCCGGCTGGTTGCGGCGCTGTGCGTCGGCCTGCTGGACGAAGAAGCCGCCGAAGCCGTCCGTGCCGCCGAAATCGGCGGTGACGACGGCTTCGATCGACACGTTCTGGCCGGCGAGCGGAGACGGCGCGCCCGGCCCCTGGATATCGGCGATCGGCGTCGTGCTACCGCCGCAGTTCGGGCTGACGGGCGCGGCGGTGGCGGCGAAAACCGGCGCGGCGAGCGTCGGGAGCAGCAATAGCGGGGTAAACAGGCGGATTGTCGAGCGCATGACGGGAAATCCCGGTTGTGAGGGTGGCGAAAGCTTAGCGGCGCTCAATGACAGTTTTTGGTAATCGAAAGACAGGCCGATGTAATTGTCGTTATCGCGCTTCGATCGCCATCAAGCGCGCGTTCATGCCTGAAAAAGCGGGGAAATCGTCTGACAAGAAGCCGCCATGCCGGTGACGATTGCCCCACGTGCCTTCACCGCCGCGGCGTCACGCTATACCGTCCCCGGCAACGCGCTCGACACGAGCACGGCCGCGACCATCAGCACACCGCCGAGCACGACCGCCTCGATCCGCAACACTGTGCCGAACCGTTTCAGTGAAACAGCCGGCATCGCGGCAGCCGGATCCTTCAGCGCGGCCAACAGCTTCGGCATCCCGAAGAAGCGGTTATGCCCGCCGAGCGCCGCCGCGATCAACACCAGCGCGAGCTTCAGCAGCAGGATCTGTCCGTACGTCGACGCGAGCAGGTTGACGGGCGTATCGACGCCGCGCCAGCCGTTGTACGCGCCGGTCGCGAACAGCACGACCAGCGCATACGTCGATGCATCGGACAGCGACTGCACGAACGACGCGCCCGTCGTGCGTTCGCTCGCGGGCATGCCGGTGAGCCGCGGCATCACGCCGAACGCCGTCACGAGCACGAGCCCGACCCACGCGCTGATCGCCAGCAGATGCAGCCAGTCGACCCACACGGGCAAGCTGAACAGCCCTGCGTCCACCGGATGCCCGCCGTTGCTGCGCGCGAGCGCGACACAGGCGAGCGCGGCCCAGATCGCGAACGGAAAGCGCGTATCGTGCGCGCGCCGGACGAACGACAGCGCCACGACGACGAGCATGAATACGGCGCCGGCCAGCCATGCATGACCGAACCCCGTGCCCGCGAGCATCGCGCAGACGGCCGGCCCCGCATCGAGCAACGACACTTCGCTCATCAGCGCGCAGTGCGCCCAGAACGCGGTGATGCTCGCGAGCAGCGACACGACGGACGCGATGCGCAGCGTCGCGACGAGCCGCTGCGAGACGCCGTGCCGCCATGCCGACGCGCCGCGCGCGAGCCAGTGGCTGCCGAGCAGCGCACCGACGACGACGGCGAACCCGGCGTTCTGGATCGCCACCGCCACGAGCCGCAGCAGGCCGACGATGCCGTCGTTCATCCCTTCACCCGAAACGTATAGGTGCCCTTCGTGCGATGGGCGTCGGCCGTCATCGCCGCCCATTGCACCGTGTATGCGCCGGGCGCGAGCTTCGGCATCGCGACCGTCATCACGCGCGGGTTCGACGCATCGACCTTCGCCTTGTCCTGCGTGACGGCGTTGCCGTTCGCATCCGACACCTTCACCGAGCTGAATGCCGGTTCGAGGTCTTCGTTGAACGTGAGCCGCACCGTGTCGGGCGCCACGTCGAGCGTGCTGCCCGTCGCCGGTGCGGCGCTTTCCAGCTTGCCGTGCGCCGAGGCCGCGACCGGCGCTGCCGCGAGAATCGCGCCGGCCGCGGCGAAGCCGGCCAGCCGCTTGAGCTTCGTGATCGTCATGTTCACGCTCCGTGTCACGGCTTCTTCAGTTCGACGACGGTCAGCGCGCCGTTCACTTCTTGCGCGACGAAGTCGATCTTGTCGCCGGTCCTGACCTGCGACAGCATCGCCGGGTCCTTCACCTTGAACACCATCGTCATCGCCTCCATCCCGAGATTCTCCAGCGGGCCATGCTTGATCGTCAGCTTGCCGGCAGCCGTATCGACCTTGCGGATTTCACCGTGCGACATGCGCTGCGCCGCGTCGGCGCCCTGCTTCGCGCCTCCGCCCATGTCCATGCCGACCATGTCGCCGGCCGCGTACGTCGCGGCGGAAAACGCCAGCGCGCAACCCGTTGCCATCAAAACCAGTCCCTTCTTCATCGTGTCGACTCCCGTGTGAGTGAAATGAAACCGGCGGCCGCATCGGCGCGGCCGCCGCGTGCTGCTGCTCGGCCTCAGCCGTCCGGTAATTCGCCGGTGTATTCGTAGGCAACGGTGCCCTTCGGATGCCGGAACCAGCCCGGATCGCGATAGTCGTTGCGGCCAAGCCCCTGCCGCACCTTGCAGACCGTGAACATGCCGCCCATCTCCAGCGGCCCGAACGGGCCCGTGCCCGTCATCATCGGCAGCGTGTTGTCGGGCAGCGGCATTTCCATGCCGCCCATCGCGCCGCCCGTGCTGCCCATCGCCATGTAGTCGGGCACGAGCTTGCCGATCCGTTTCGCGAGATCCTTCTGCGGCACGCCGATCAGGTTCGGCACCTGGTGGCCCATCGCATTCATCGTGTGGTGCGACTTGTGGCAATGAAACGCCCAGTCGCCCGGGCGATCGGCGGTGAACTCGATCGCGCGCATCTGCCCCACCGCGACATCGGCCGTCACTTCCGGCCAGCGCGCCGCCGGCGGAATCCAGCCGCCGTCGGTGCCCGCGACTTCGAAGCTGTAGCCGTGCAGGTGGATCGGATGGTTCGTCATCGTCAGGTTGCCGAATCGAATCCGCACGCGGTCGCCGGCACGCACCGGCAGCGGATCGATGCCCGGGAACACGCGGGAATTGAACGTCCACATGTTGAAGTCGGTCATCTCGTTCACGCGCGGCGTGTAGCTGCCCGGATCGATGTCGTACGCGGCGAGCAGGAACACGAAATCGCGATCGACCGGCATCGTGCCGCGATCCTTCGGGTGCACGATGAACATGCCCATCATGCCCATCGCCATCTGCACCATCTCGTCGGCGTGCGGGTGATACATGAACGTGCCGTGCGATTCGAGCTGGAACTCGTAGACGAAGGTCTTACCGGGCGGGATGTGCGGCTGCGTGAGGCCGCCGACGCCGTCCATCCCGTTCGGCAGCCGCAGCCCATGCCAGTGGATCGTCGTGTGTTCGGGCAGCCGGTTGGTCACGAAGATGCGAACCTTGTCGCCTTCGACGGCCTCGATCGTCGGGCCCGGCGACTGGCTGTTGTAGCCCCACAGGTTCGCGTTCATGCCGGGCGCCATCTCGCGCACGACGGGCTCGGCCGTCAGGTGGAATTCCTTCCAGCCGTTCTTCATCCGCCACGGCAGCGACCAGCCGTTCAGCGTCGCGACGGGCGTGTACGGGCGGCCGTTCGGCGGCACGAGCGGCGGCTGCGTACCGGTTTTCGCCATCGTGGGCGCTTCGGGCAGCGAGGCGGCGCCGGCCTTGCTGACCATCGCCGCACCGAGCAGCGCGGCGCCCGAGCCGCTGAGAAATTGTCGACGGGACACCATGTCAATGACCTTCCGGATGCATTTGCGTCGCGGGCGCCGGTTGCGCCGCGGGGGTGGAAGCCGGCTGCGGGGCAGCATCGGCGTTGGGAATGGATTCGGGTGCCGGTTCGGCGGATTGCGTCGCACCCGACGACGGCAACCGGCCGCCGACGGCCATCTGCAGATCGGTTTCGGCGAGCCAGTAGTCCTTCAGCGCGTCGATGTAGCCGTTCACTGCACCGACCTGTTCGCGCGCATCGCTCAGCAGTTCGAACACGCTCGCGAGCATCCCGTTGTAGCGCAGCAGCAGTTCGTCCGAGATCGTCTTGCGCAGCGGCACGACTTCATCGCGGTAGTGCGTCGCGACGTCGTAGCTCGTCACGTACGCCGCGTACGATTCGCGCACTTCGGAGCGTGCGTCGATCGCCGTCTTCGCGAGCCGGTTCGCCGACTGCATGTAGATGGCCTCGGCGCGCGCGACCTTCGCGCCGCCCCAGTCGAACAGCGGAATCTCGATGCTGATCTCGTAGCCGTGCTCGTGGCCCTTGCCGGTTTCGTAGTTGTTCACGTAGCCGAGATCGACCGCGTTGACGAAGCGTGTCGCCTTGCTGAGGCCGAGCGACGACGCGACGCCCTGCGTCTGCAGCTTCGCGGCCTGGATGTCGAAGCGGTTGCTCATCGCGAAGCGTTCGAGATCGGGCAGGTTCGGCCGCGCTTTCGGCAGGTCGGGCAAGCGCTCGGGCAGCGCGTATTGCGTGCGCTCGCCCCACAGCCCCATCGCGCGCGTGAGTTTCTCGCGTGCGGCCACGGCCTGCTGGCGCGCCTTCGCGTGCTGCGCGACCGCGTCGGCATGAAACGCCTGTTCGCGCGCGTAGTCGAGGCGGCTGAAGTTGCCGGCCTGCCGCATGCGCTGCGCGAGTTCGGCCGCCGCGCTCGCGGCGTCGCGTACCTGTTGCGCATAGTTCGCGGCCTGCTCGGCGGCGACGGCTTCCACGTAGGCGCGGCGTGCGTCGGCCGCCACCTTCAACATAGCGTCGGCCGTTTCGAGCTTGGTCTGCTCGAAGCGGCGACGTTCGATGTTCGTCGCGAGCGGCATCGTCAGCAACGCGAACACGTTCGCCGAGAACGTGCGGCCGAGCGTCAGCTCGCCGTCGCCGGCACGGGTGCGGCTGAACGCGAAGCGCGGGTTCGGCAGCCGGCCGGCCTGGACGAGATCGGCCTCCGACAGCCCGAGTTCGGCGTACGATGCCTGCAGGCCGCGGTTGTTCAGCAGCGCGACCTGCACCGCGTCGTCCATCGACAGCGGTTTCGCAAGCAGTTCCTTCGTGCGCGTGTCGACGGCTTCGCGGTCGGCATCGGTCTTGACGATCACCGCGTCTTTGCCGATACGTTCCGATGCGGCGGACGACACGGCGTCGAACCCGCCGTCCTTCGAAAACGTCGTACAGCCCGCGAGGAACGCCAGCGCGACCGCCGCCGCGCCGATCCTCGGCGATATCGCCAGGTTCGTCATTGCGCGGGCCCTCCGTGCGTCGCATGCGCACCGCCGTTGGGCGCCGCATGGCCGGGCTTCGCGGGCCGCTCCATCACGACGCGGTTCAGTTGTTTCCAGCCCGGGCCTGCGTCGTCGCGATACGGCCGGTAGCCGTCGAACGCGGACGTCACGGTGACGTCCGGCACCGACGCGGCGGCGTCCGCCGGATCGGGTAACGGGGTTTGCGCAGGCGCGAGCGACGGCACGAGGGCCGCCGCGCTCAACAGCGCCGCAGTGATCAGTCGCATGAAAATGTCTCGTCGTGAGTCGTCCGGCGGACCGCGTGCGGCCGCCAGCGTGAATTGCAGGTCGCGGCCTGTCGGCCACGGGCAGGGACTAGACGGAGATCCGCCGAGGCGGCCGGTCGATGCCGCCGGTCAGGAACGACACGACGACGGCCGAAAGCGGTGGCGCGGCGATCGCGGCGCTGACGCTCGCGACGGCCGGCACGGCTCCCGCACCCGACATGCCCGAGCCGAAGCAGCACGACACGCACGCCGAACACGACGACGCATGCCGTGCGTGGTCGTCGTGATCGTGATGGCCCGCCTGCGCGGCCGGCATCGCGTGCGACGGCGCTTCCATCGGCGCGACGGCAACGCGTTCGCACTGCATCGAAACAGTCGCGAACGACTGGATCGGCAAGCTCAGCGCCAGCAGCACGACGAGGAGGAATTTGCGCCAGTACGACATGGATGCGGAATCAGGCAGGCAACGACCGGTTGGGCCGGCGCGGCGCCATGAAGGTGCGTGCCGGGGGACAAGACGGCTGCAGCTTATCGCCGCCGCGGTGACGACGACATGGCCGAAAGATGACCGGATTTTCATGAAAGGCGGGGATGCGGCACACGGATGCTTCATGACAATCCCGTCATCCGGCGGTCATCCTTCGCGCACGCGCGGCGCCTTAAGCTCAGGCGTTACACTGACCGGCTGGAATCACGGACAGCCTGCCTCACCATGCGGATACTGATAGTCGAAGACGAACCCAAGATGGCGTCGTACCTCCGGAAGGGGCTGATGGAGGCGAGCTACACGGTCGACATCGCGGAAACCGGCAAGGACGGGCTGTTCCTCGCGCTGCACGAGGATTTCGATCTCGTCGTGCTCGACGTGATGCTGCCGGAGCTGGACGGCTTCGAGGTGCTCAGGCGGCTGCGCGCGCAGAAGCAGACGCCCGTGCTGCTGCTCACGGCGCGCGAGGCGATCGAGGACAAGGTGACCGGGCTCGAACTCGGCGCCGACGATTACCTGCTCAAGCCGTTCGCGTATGCCGAATTCCTCGCGCGCATCCGCTCGTTGCTGCGGCGCGCGCCGCGCAACGTGCGCGACATCCTGCACGTCGCCGATCTCGAGATCGACCTGCTCAAGCGCCGCGTGCGGCGCGCCGACACCCGCATCGACCTGACCGCGCAGGAATTCGCACTGCTGCAACTGCTCGCCGAACGCGAAGGCGAAGTGCTGACGCGCACCTTCATCACGTCGCAGATCTGGGACATGAATTTCGACAGCGACACGAACGTCGTCGATGCGGCGATCAAGCGCCTGCGCGCGAAGATCGACAACGCCTATGAGAAGAAGCTGATCCACACGATCCGCGGGATGGGCTACGTGCTCGAGGATCGTTCGTGACCGTGAGCCCGGCTTCGTATTCGCTGCTGCGGCGCCTGACCGTCGCGTTCGCGGTGGTCGCCGCGCTCGTGTTCGCGCTGACCGGCGCGTACCTGTACCGCTCGCTGTCCGCCGAACTCACGCGGCGCGACGACATCGAGATCTCCGGCAAGCTCAACCAGTTCCTGCAGCTGGCGCATGCCAGCGGATCGACGGCCGCGCTGCGCGCCGATCCGGCCGTGTTTCATGAAGTGCTGCTGTCGCATCCGGGCGTCTATCTCGGCATCTACGACGCGCAAAACCGGCCACTGGTCGAACATTCCGACGAGGCCGGCAACACGCTCGTATCGGTCATCACTGCACCGCATCCGGCGGGCAACGCAGGCAGAAGCAGCAGCCCGTTCACCTGCTCGCCGCCCGGCATCGGCACGTCGCGCTGCGTGTATGCACGCACGACGCTGCCATCCGGCGAAGCGATCCAGGTCGCGCTCGCGCGCACCGCGACCGATCGCCAGTCGCTGCTCGAAAGCTATCGCGTCGACATCTGGCTCGCGGCGGCCGTCGGCGCGCTGCTGGTCGGCGCGCTCGGCTACGCGGTCGCATCGCGCGGCCTGCGCCCGGTCGAGAGCATCGGCCGGCAGACGTCGCGCATCGAGGCGCACAACCTGAACGCGCGTCTCGATGCGCGCGGCGGCCCCGTCGAGCTGCGCGAGCTCGCGACGTCGGTCAACCGGATGCTCGACCGCCTCGAACGCGCGTTCGTGCGGCTGTCGCAGTTCTCGTCCGATCTCGCGCACGACATGCGCACGCCGCTCGCGAACGTGATCAGCTCGTCGCAGGTCACGCTGTCGCGTGCGCGCACGACCGAGGAATACGAGGCGCTGATCGATTCGAACATCGAGGAATGCGAACGGCTGCAGCGGATGATCGAGAACATGCTGTTTCTCGCGCGCACCGACAATGCGCGTCAGCACCTGAAAACCGCCGAACTCGACGCGGGCAGCGAGCTGCGCCGGCTCGCGTCGTATTTCCAGGCGCTCGCCGACGAAGCCGGCGTGCGCATCGAGGTGCGCGGCGAAGCGCCGGTCGTCGCGGACGCGACGCTGTTCCGGCGCGCGGTGAGCAACCTCGCGTCGAATGCGCTCGAACACGCGGAAACCGCGTCGACGATCGAGCTGGCCGTTTCGGCACAAGGGAATTACGCGGTCGTCGAGGTCACGAATCGCGGCGCAGCGATTCCGCCCGAGCAGGTCGAACGGATCTTCGAGCGCTTCTACCGCATCGATTCGTCGCGGCACGGTGCGGCGCGCAATGCGGGCCTCGGGCTCGCGATCGTGAAGTCGATCATGGAGCTGCATCGCGGCAAGGTCGAGGTCGCGAGCCGCGACGGGCGCACGACGTTCGCGCTTTATTTTCCGCGCGGCGCACAAGGGTAAGCTGCTTGCCGCGCGGGTCGCATCGGCATGACGGCCGGTACGACGCCAGACACCGCACGACGGCCAGCGCCACCGAACACCGTCACTCCCCCGGCTCGCGCCGGATTTTCGCCTGGCGGCGATTGCGGTCGTTCAGTATCTGGTGCCGGCGATGGTCGGTCATCTTCCTCCAGTCACGCGCCTCGTCGCGCGTGCGCAGGCAGCCGACACAAAAGCCCGTCCGGCCGTCAAACGCGCAAAGTTCGATACAGGGTGATTTCACTGCCACGGTCAGGCCGCCTTCGCAGGCGTCATCACTTCGACGGTCACGTGCGACACGCCGTCGAAACCCTCGATCAGCGCATGGTAGAAACGCGCGTCGCGCACCGTATCGACGGTCTCGACCGACACGATCGCGCTCATGTGGCCGGGGCCGACACGCCACACGTGAAGATCGTTGACCTTGTCGCCAAGCGCCTCGATCGCATGACGTACGCGCGCCGCCAGCTTGCGATCGACGTTGACGTCGAGCAGGATGCCGCCCGTATCGCGCATCAGCCCGTACGACCAGTTCGCGATCACGAGCGCGCCGATAATGCCCGCGACGGGATCCATCCAGACCCAGCCGAACGCGCGGGCGAGCAGCAGGCCGACGATGGCCAGCACCGACACGGCCGCGTCGGCGATCACGTGAACGTAGGCCGACCGGATGTTGTGGTCGCGATGGGCCGCCGTTTGCGAACCGTGATCGTGATGCGCGTGATGGTCATCATCGTCGTGATCGTGATCGTGGTCGTGCCCATGATGATGACCGTGCCCATGGTCATGGCCATGCCCATGGTGATGGCCGCCGCTCAGCAGCCACACGCTGGCGAGGTTCACCGCGAGCCCCAGCACGGCAATCGGAATCGCTTCGCCGAAATGAATGGGAACGGGCGCAAGCAGACGCGCAATCGCCTCGTAGCCGATCAGGATCGCGATCATCGCCAGCACGATCGCGCTCGTGAAGCCGGCCAGGTCGCCCAGCTTGCCGGTGCCGAACACGAAGCGCGGATCGTCCGCATGCTTGCGCGCATAGGTATAGGCCAGCGCGGCGATCAGCATCGCGCCTGCGTGCGTCGACATGTGCAACCCGTCGGCGACGAGCGCGAGCGATCCGAACAGCGTGCCGCCGACGATCTCGGCCACCATCATCGCCGAGCACAGGCCGATGACCATCCACGTCTTCCGTTCGTTCTGCTCGTGCGCATCGCCGAGGAAGATATGGTCATGCCCCGCGCCGAACGCGTCATCCCGGAAAGCATTCATGCTCTGCCCCGATTACTTGAAATAGCTATGCACCACGTCGATCAGCTGCTCGGTCGCGCTGCCTTCGTGTGCGTCAGGTTCGTGCGCATCGACCAGATGCTCGCGAATGTGGTCTTCCAGCACGACGGCCAGCAACCCGTTCATTGCGCCGCGGCAACTCGTGATCAATTGCAGGACCTCGTTGCAGCCGCGCTCGTCCCCGAGCGCGCGCTCGATGGCCTCGACCTGGCCCTTGATTCGACGCACGCGGTTCAGCAACTTCTGTTTTTCACGGACGGTATGGCTCATCGACGACGGGCTCCTGAATAGGGAAGGGGAGTATATATCCGGAAGGCTTCCCCTATAGGGGAGAGGGGTATATTTTTTTGAAGTGAAGGCTTGTCGAAAGAAATCCGCTCGGCTAGACTGCCCTTCGTCTTTGGGGAGTAGCCTGCTTTCCGTCCCCGGAAAGCGAACGCGTCAACACACTCGGCCTGTGGCCGTGGCGCGTTCAGCCTGATCGGCCTGGCGAGACCATGGGCGCATCGCGTCGTTCCTGGTCGGACGTCGGCGGATGCGCCATGGTTCTTCAGCGTCCGACCACGGAGTCCCCATGTTCCCCGCCGTCTTGTCCCCGCGCTCCCCCGCCCGCCCTCCACGTGCCTGCGGAGGTGCCGCATGACCTTCATGCTCCTCGAACTGGCGTTCATGCTGATCGTCATCCTCATCGCGGCCGAGGTCTTCACCAATGCGCTCGAACATCTCGGCGAACGCCTGAAGATTTCCGAAGGCGTGACCGGTTCGCTGTTCGCGGCCGTCGGCACGGCGCTGCCCGAAACGATGGTGCCGCTGCTCGCCCTGGCCGGCGGCACGGCGAACCAGGCCGTGAACGAGGAAATCGGCGTCGGCGCGATTCTCGGCGCACCGCTGATGCTCGCGACGCTCACCACGTTCCTGATGACACTCGCCGTGATCCGCTCGCGCGGGCTGCGCGGCACGATCGCACCGGAACGCACGGGCTTCGTGCGCGACATGAACTACTTCCTCGCCGCGTTCTCGCTGGCCACCGCGGCGATGTTCGTCCCGCATCACAACTGGGCCGTGCGCGCGCTGCTCGCCGCAATGCTGGTCGGCATCTACGTGATGTACGTCGTGATGACGTTCCGCGCGTCGACCCGGCTCGTCGATGCCGGGCACGGCACCGAGGCGCCGCACACGATGTTCCTGTCGCGCGTGGGCCTGCCGACCAATCTTGCGACGATCGCGCTGCAGTTGCTGATCGGCCTCGCGCTGCTGATCGGCGGCGCGAAGGGCTTCATTCACGGCGTGGAAGGCGTGTCGCAGGTGCTCGGCATCTCGGCGCTGCTGCTGTCGCTGATCATCGTGCCGATCGCGACGGAACTGCCGGAGAAGGTCAACAGCGTGCTGTGGATCCGCCGCAAGAAGGACACGCTCGCGTTCGGCAACATCACCGGCGCGATGGTGTTCCAGGGTACGCTGCTGCCCGCGATCGGCATCATGCTGACGCCGTGGGAGCCGCGCCCCGAAGTGCTGACCGGCGTGATCATCACGCTCGCGGCGGCTGCATGGTTGCGCTTCAACGCGCGTACGCGCGGGCTCGCGATCTGGGCGTTGCTCGCGAACGGCGCGGGTTATGCAGGGTATCTGGTCCTGACGCTTGTGCGCTGACGTACTGACGCCAGGACCGGGCGCGCCGGCCGACGGACACGTCGGCGCGGCGCGCTTCAAGGTGCAGGATGCGGGCGACGGTTGCGCCCGCCCCGGACGATCAGGAACCCTTGACGAGCTTGACGATCGTCAGCGTGCCGTCGACCTTCTCGATCCGCACCTTCACCTTGTCGCCCGCATGCGCGTGCGCGAGCATCGCGGCGTCCTTCGCCTTGAACGCCATCGTCATCGCCGGCATCCCGACGTTGTCGAGGGCGCCGTGCTTCAGCGTGATCTTGCCGCTCGCGGCATCGACCTTCTTCACTTCGGCATCGGTCAGCGCGGCAGTCGAATCGGCCGCACCGTCCGACGACATCTTCATGCCGGACATGTCCATGCCCGACATCTCGCCGGCGGCAAACGCCGGTACGGCGGCAACGCCGAGCGCGACGACGGCGGTTGCGGTGGCGATCAATTGATTCATCTTCATCGTGATTCTCCGGTTGGGATGGATGGCACGTTCGTGCCGGAAGGAACTGCATCGGAATGCCGCGCCCGGCCCGCGCTTCGCGCACGACGGCGCTGAAGCAGGAGCCACGCGGCGGGAATGACGAACATCGACAGCAGCGGCGCCGTGACCATGCCGCCGACCATCGGCGCGGCGATACGCTGCATGACTTCGGAGCCGGCGCCGTGGCCGACCATGATCGGCACGAGCCCGGCGAGCACGACGGCGACCGTCATTGCCTTCGGCCGCACGCGCAGCACCGCGCCTTCGCGGATCGCGTCGAGCAGCACCGCATCGGTCAGCGGTTCACCGGCATCGAGCCGGCGCTGCAGCGCGCCCTTCAGGTACAGCAGCATCACGACGCCGAACTCGGCGGCCACGCCCGCGAGCGCGATGAAGCCGACCGACGTCGCGACCGACACCGCATGGCCGAGCGCCCACACGAGCCAGAAGCCGCCGACCAGCGCGAACGGCACCGTCGACATCAGCAGCAGCGCGTCGGCCGCCGAGTCGAACGTGAGGAACAGCAGCACGAAGATCACGACGAGCGTGACGGGCACGACGGTGCGCAACGTCGCCGCCGCGCGTTCGAGATACTCGAACTGCCCCGACCACGCGATCGAATAGCCGGGCGGCAACGCGACCTGTTGCGCGACGGCCTGCTGCATGGCACGGACCGCCGTGCTCAGGTCGACGCCGCGGAGATCGACGTACACATAGCCGGACAGCCGCGCGTTCTCGCTGCGAATCATCGGCGGCCCGTCGGCGATGTCGATGCGCGCGACGTCGCCGAGGCGGATCTGCGCGCCGCGCGCGGTGACAACCGGCAGTTGCCGCAGGTTCTCGAGCGAATCGCGGATCTCGCGCGGATAGCGGATGTTGATCGGAAAGCGCTCGCGCCCCGCGATCACTTCACCGACATCGTCGCCGCCGACCGCCGACGACACGACCGACTGGATATCGGCCACCGACAGCCCGTAGCGCGCGGCGGCGAGCCGGTCGATGTCGACGTCGATGTAGCGGCCGCCGTTCAGCCGCTCCGCGAGCGCGGAGGTGACACCCGGCACGGGCTTCACCGCGGCCTCGACCTGCTTCGCGATCGCGTCGATGCCGGCCAGGTCAGGCCCGGAAATCTTCACGCCGACCGGCGTCTTGATCCCGGTGGATAGCATGTCGAGCCGGTTGCGGATCGGCGGCACCCACACGTTCGACAGACCTGGCACCTTCACCGTCCGGTCGAGTTCGTCGACGAGCTTCTCCGGCGTCATGCCGGGCCGCCACGCGCTGCGCGGCTTGAAGCGAATCGTCGTCTCGAACATCTCGAGCGGCGCGGGATCGGTCGCGGTATCGGCGCGACCCGATTTGCCGAACACCGTGTCGACCTCGGGCACGGTCTTGATCAGCCGGTCGGTCTGCTGCAGCAGCTCGCTCGCCTTGTCCGCCGAAATGCCCGGCAGCGCGGTCGGCATGTACAGCAGGTCGCCTTCGTCGAGCGGCGGCATGAATTCGCCGCCGAGCCGCGACAACGGCATGGCCGTCAGCACGAGCGCGACGACCGCGACGCCGATCGCGAACCACGGGCGCCGCAGCGTCGCCTCGAGCAGTGGCCGGTACAGGCGGATCAGCACGCGGTTGATCGGGTTCGCGTGTTCGTGCGGAATGCGGCCGCGCACGAGATAGCCCATCAGCACCGGCACCAGCGTGACCGACAACCCGGCGGCCGCGGCGATCGTATAGGTCTTCGTGAACGCCAGCGGCGCGAACAGCTTGCCCTCCTGCCCTTCCAGCGAAAACACCGGAATGAACGACAGCGTGATGATCAGCAGCGAGAAGAACAGCGCGGGCCCGACTTCCGCCGCCGACGCCGCAACGAGCTCCCAGCGGCGCGCGACCGTGAGCGGCTCGCCCGGATGCGCGTGGTCGTACGCTTCCAGATGCTTGTGCGCGTTCTCGATCATCACGATCGCCGCGTCGATCATCGCGCCGATCGCGATCGCGATCCCGCCGAGCGACATCAGGTTCGCGTTCACGCCCTGGTAGCGCATCACGATGAACGCGGCCAGCACGCCGAGCGGCAGCGACAGGATCGCGACGAACGCGCTGCGCAGATGGAACAGGAACACCGCGCAGACGATCCCGACGATGACGAATTCCTCGATCAGCTTGTCCTTCAGGTTGCCGACGGCGCGCTCGATCAGTTGCGAACGATCATAGGTCGTGACGATCTCGACGCCGGGCGGCAGCGAACGCTTCAGGCCGGCGAGCTTCGCCTTCACCGCATCGATCGTCGTCAGTGCGTTCTTGCCCGAGCGCATCACGACGACGCCGCCCGCCACCTCGCCCTGCCCGTTCAACTCGGCGATCCCGCGTCGCATCGCCGGGCCGACCTGGATGCGCGCGACGTCGCCGAGCAGCACGGGCGTACCCGCGTCGTCGGTGCGCAGCACGACATGGCGGAAGTCATCGAGCGTGCGCAGGTAGCCGGACGAACGCACCATGTACTCCGACTCGGCCAGCTCGACGACCGACCCGCCGGATTCCTGGTTGGCCTGACGCAGCGCATCCGCGACCGCGCCCTGCGTGATGCCGTAGGCGCGCAGCTTGTCGGGATCGAGCACGACCTGGTACTGGCGCACCATGCCGCCGATGCTCGCGACTTCCGAGACGTCCGGCACCGCCTTCAGCTCGAACTTCAGGAACCAGTCGTTGAGCGCGCGCAGTTGCCCGAGATCGTGATGGCCGGTGCGATCGACGAGCGCGTACTCGTACACCCAGCCGACGCCGGTCGCATCGGGCCCGAGCGACACGGTCGCGCCGGCCGGCAGCCGGCTCTGCACCTGGCTCAGGTACTCGAGCACGCGCGAGCGCGCCCAGTACGGATCGGTGTGGTCGTCGAACAGCACGTAGACGAACGCGTCGCCGAACGACGAGTACGCGCGCACGGTTTTCGCGCCCGGTACGCCGAGCAGCGTCGTCGTCAACGGATAGGTGACCTGATCCTCGACGACCTGCGGCGCCTTGCCCGGATACGATGCCTTCACGATCACCTGCGTGTCCGACAGGTCGGGCAATGCGTCGAGCGGCGTCTGGCGCAGCGAATGAACGCCCCATGCCGCGATCAGTACGGTGGCCAGCAGCACGAGGAAGCGGTTCCGGACCGACCAGAGAATGATGCGCGCGATCATCGTCCGCCTCCCTGCGGCTCGACCTTCGTCAGCCGGTAGCCGTCGTCGGTCTGCGTGAACGCGAAACGCACGGTCTGGCCCGGCTTCACGTCCGGGAATGCCCGGGCCGTCGGCTTGCCGAACGCCATCGTCATCGCCCCCCAGCCGAGCGCCGGCACCGGTTGATGCGAGAACGTGATGTCATCGGCCGTGACCTTCTCGACCTTGCCGGTGGTTTCATAGACCGGCGCGGCGGCCGCCGTGGCGGATGCTGCCGCGCTTGCTCCCGCCGCGCGTTCCAGCCGCGGCAGCACGCTTTTCAGGCTGGCTTCCGAATCGATCAGGAACTGCCCCGACGCGACGACCGTGTCGCCTTCATGCAACCCGTCGAGCACTTCCGTATCGCCGCCGACGTCGTTGCCGACCGTGACCGATACCGGTTGAAGCCGGCCGTCGCCGTCCTTCACGATGACGATCGTGCGCTTGCCGGTCGCGATCACGGCCTCGGACGGCACGAGCAGGCGCGACACCGTGTCCTTCGCGGCGACGCGTACGCGCATCAGCATGCCGGGCGTGAGCTTCAGCGATGCGTTGTCGATCTCCACGCGCGCCTGCAGCGTACGGCTGCCGATGCTGATGCCGGGCAGCACCTCGCGGATCCGTCCGCTGAAGTGCCGCGCCGGATCGCCAGCGAACGTCGCGTCGACCGACATCCCCGGCTGCACGTTCAGCGCAAGCGCTTCCGGCACCTCGACGATCAGCCACAGCGTCGACAGCCCGGCGATCTTCGCGAGCGTCTGGCCGGGTGCGACCATCGCGCCGTCGCGCACGTTCAGCTCGCTCACGACGCCCGTTTCCGGCGCGGCGAGCACGACATGCGTCTGCGCGCGGCCGGTGCGATCGAGCGCCGCGATCATGCCGTCCGGAATCGACAGCGCCCGCATCCGTGCGCGTGCCGCATCGAGCAGGCTGCCGTCCATTCCGCCGCGCTTCAGCGCGAGATACTCTTCCTGCGGCGCGAGCCAGTCGGGCACGAACAGCGACGCGACCGGTGCGCCCTTCGCGATGCGCTGCATCGGCGCCCGCGCGTACAGACGGTCGATATAGCCCGTGACGCGCGACTGCACGACGTCCGCGCGCGATTCGTCGAACTGCGTGGTGCCCACCGCGTCGAAGCCTGCCGCCGCCTGCTGCCGGCGGACGGCCGCATAACGAATGCCGAGGTTCTGCTGCAGGCCCGGATCGATCCGGATGCCCGAGGCGTTGCCGCCTTCGTCCGCATAGACGGGCTGCAACTGCATGTCCATGAACGGCGATTTGCCCGGTTTATCGAAGTGCTGGTTCGGTACCATCGGGTCGTGCCAGTACAGCACCTTGCGTGCTGCTTGCGGATCGTGCGCGCTCGTCGCCGCGCCGCCCGCCGCATGGCGGACGCCCGCGAAATAGCCGGCGCCGGCGAGCGCCGCGCCGGCGAACGCCATCAGCGCCGCGCGCGCCAGTGATTGCTTGGTCATGGTGATCTCCTTCACTGCGCGGCGGCCATCGCCGACGGTACAACCTGATATTCGAGTTGCGCCCAGGTCTGCGACACGTCGCGCCTGAGATCGAGCACCTGCAACTGCGCGTCGAGTTGCGCGCGCCGCGCGGCGAACGTGTCGGCGAGCGCCCCGGTGCCGGCCCGGTACGCGGCCGTCGCGAGTTGCACGCGCTGATCGGCAGCAGGCAGCAGCGCGGTGCTCAGGTTCGCGATGCGTTCGCGGCCGCTTGCCAGCGTTTCGGATTGCGTACGGATATCGGCCTGCACCTGACGCAGCGTGTCCTCGTACATCAGGCGCGCCTTCGTCTCGAGCGCGGCCTTTTCGGCGACGTCGCGATTCTGGCGGTTCTTGCGATTGAGCGGCAGCGGGATCGAGACGCCGACCGACACCATGTTCGAATACGCGCCGCCGCGCTGCTGGTACGCGATCTCCCACGTCCAGTTCGAGCTGCGCTCGCTGTTCGCGACCGCCGTGTCGGCCTCGGCCACTGCGATGTCGTCCGCCGCGGCGACCAGCGCCGGCTGCGTCAGGCGCAGTTCGTCCGGCGGCAGCGACGACACGAAGGATTCGGGTGCGGGCGGCGCTCCCGTCACGTCGGCCACCGGAACGGCCGTCCAGCGGGCCAGCGCGATGAGCGCGGTGCGATACGCCTGCTGCGCCTTGAGCACCTGATCCTGCGTTTGCGCGAGCATCGCGCGCGCCTGCACGACGTCGCCCGCGCTCGCCTTCGCGCCGCGATACGACGCCTGCGTCGCCTCGAGTTCGTGATTCATGTGACCGAGCAACGCCTGCTGGAGCGCGAGTGCCTGCTTCGCGTAGACGGCATCGAGCCACGCCGTCGCGGTCTGCTGGCGCACGGCGGCGAGCTGCGCGAGATAGCCCGCGCGCTCGCGGCCGACCTGCTCGTTGGCGAGCGCCGTGCGTAGCCGCCGCTTGTCGCCGGACACCCACTCCTGCTCGATGCCGATACGGCGCATCGTCATGAAGTCCTGGCCGACGGTGAAGCGCTGCCCGCCGTTGATCGGCAGGTTATCGATGCCGGCCTTGAGCATCGGGTCCGGCAACTGGCCGGCCCGGACGGCCGCTTCGGAACGCGCGAGCACGGAAGCCTGCGCGGCCTGCATCGAAGCGGAATGATCGGTGGCGGACTGCAGCGCGGCGTCCAGCGTAAAGGGTGGCTGCTGCGCGTGAACCGCGCCCGCCACCAGCAGCGCCGCCCAAAGCATGGGCGCGCGCCGGCGCGCACGCCGCGTACGCGGCGTGCTGAAATCGAATGACATGGTGTAACCCCAAGTCGGAACCCAAAGGGATTCCACGTCCTGCGCACAGGACGAACCTCACCGCGTGGGCGGTGAACCGGTCAGATCGGGATCAGCTGATGCGTGGAGGGCGCCACAACCCGCTCGGGTCGCGGACCGGGACGGACTGCGTGTAGTGGAAGACGATCGTGCTGGCGAATGCAGCGGGACGGCTGACGTCGGTGCGCGCGGCCGGGTGATAGAGACTGCCGAACTGGCATTGGGCCGTCACCTTGCAGGCCATGCCCTTGGCCTTGGCCTTGGCTTTGGCCTTCGCGTGATCGGCGGATGACGGCTGCATCGAATCGCAGTCGCTCATGTCGGCGGACATGGCCATGTTCATGCCGGTGTCCGAATCCATCGACATCGTGTGCTGCATCGGACATTCACCGGTCAGGCCGCTGGCTGCCAGCCCACTGATGGGCAGCACCGCGCAGAGCAGCAGCAGGATGAAGGTCCGAAGCCATTTCATGGCCGCGATTATAGCGCGGCCGATTGCTGCGTGGCGGCGCGTCGATACGGCGGAATGACGCGCCGCCGCCGCGCATTACTTCAGCAGGTTGTCCGCCGCCAGCACGGCCTGCACGGCCGGCCGCGCGCGCACGCGCTCGTACCACGCGCGCAGATGCGCGTGCCGGCTCAGGTCGATATCCGCGTGGTACACCGAGCGCATCCAGTCGGCCTTGCCCCAGCCGGTGAGCGCGAACAGATAGGCATCGGCGACCGAGAACGTATCGCCCGTCAGGAACGTCCGGCCTTCGAGCTGGCGGTCGATCCATGCGAAGCGGCTGTCGAGCTTCTGCCGGACGGGCTCCACGTACTTCCCGGCCTGCACCGCATACAGCAGCGGAATGAACCCCTTGTGGATCTCGGTGCCGAGGAAGTTGAGCCATTCCATCAGCCGGTAGCGCGCGAGCGTGCCGTAAGCCGGTGCGAGCGCGGCTTCCGGGCGCTGGTCCGCGAGATACTGCGCGATCACCGGGCCTTCGCGCAACAGCGTGCCGTCGGCGAGTTCGAGCAGCGGCACGTAGCCGAGGTCGGTCACGTCGTAGTAGTTTCGGCCGTCTTCGACGACATGCTTGCGCGCGTCGACCTTGACGATCTCCGCGTCGATATTGCCTTCGCGCAGCACGATGCAGATCGCCTGCGAACAGCTGCCGGGAGCGTGATAGAGCTTCATGCGTTTCCTTCGTGGTTGTTCATGTATCGATTCGCCGCGACGCGGGCGCTAATATCTCGCATCGGCGCAGCGCTGAGAAGACGGCAGTCGTTTGTGCCGTAGTCACAAAAAATTTACCGACCAGGGTTCAGCACGATGAAAACGAGTGCGACAGGATGTTCCGTTGAAGAAGCGATGCGCCTGCTCGGCGGCCGCTGGCGGCTGTTGCTGGTGTCGTATCTGCTCGACGGGCCGAGGCGCTTCAGCGACCTGCGCCGCGACATGCCGGGCATCTCGCAACGCATGCTGACGCTCGACCTGCGCGCGCTGGAAGATGCAGGGCTCGTGCGACGGACCGTCTATCCGGAAGTGCCCGTGCGTGTCGAGTACGATCTGACCGCGGACGGTGACCGGCTGCGGCCCGTGGTCGACGTGATGCGCGAATTCGGGCTGTGGCTGAAAGCGCGCGATGTCGATGCGACGTGCGATACCGGCGCGACGCTCGAAGTGGCGATCGAAATGCAACCCGATTGCCCCGGCAACCCCAGATAACCCATACGCAGGAACCTACGTTCATGGAACTTCACGCTACCGTCGGCGCGGCGACATCCGACCTCGACGACGACGAAAGCTTCGCCAACATCTATTGTCACGATGCGGAGCAGGATTATTGCTTCGCGCTGTCGCGCTTTCCGGACGACGCGCTGATCGAAGTGATGGTGCGCGACCAGCTCAACTGGCGCGTCAAGGATCTGTCGGTGCGACTGACGGACGATACGATCGACGTCGAGATCGAACCGGGCATCGCCGCGCGTCTCGACGGTCAGACGCGTTACGTCATCCATCTCGCACCGGGCCAGTACGATCCGGTCACGCTGCGCGCCGCGCTGAAGGAGATCTTCGTCGGCAAGGACGGCTTTCAGGACGACAGCTCGCGCGGCTGACCGATTGGCCGCGCACTTCCCCGTTCACGCCGACAACCGCTCATGACGCGCACCTCGCCACTCCGACCGTTTCCGCGCGTTGCCGCGCTGCTGCTCGCCGCGTGCGCAACGCTGGCCTCCGCTGCGCATGCGGCCAAGCCGCTGCTCACGTTCAAGGTCGACGACACCGTCACGGCCCGCGTCGAACGGGCGGACAGCGAGCACGTCACCGTACGCTTCCTGCCGAGCGGCAAGACGCAAACGCTCGACGTGACCGCCGCCGACGAGGAAGGCCACTATCACCTCGCATCGGACGACTACAACTTCGACGGCCACCGCGATCTCGCGATGCACGCGACGCTCGGCATGGTCAACGACAGCTACGGCATCTACCTGTACGACGCCGCACGCCAGCAGTTCGAGCCGCTGCACATGCCGGCGAGCAACCTGCCGCACGGCAACTGCGACGACCTGGTCAACGTGGTGGCGAAACCAAAGGAACGCACGCTGTACAGTTCGTGCCGCGGCGGGCCGATCTGGTACACCGATGCGTATCGCTTCGATGCCGGCGGCAAGATGTACTTGTACCAGTCCAGCGAAGCGATACCGGACGACCTGCGCGACCTGCTCGACGCCGACAACGGCCCGTCGTCGATGCTGCTGACCTACGACGCGCAAGGCAAGCGCGTCTCGCGCCGCCCCGACGCCTATGGCGGCGGCGCCGTCACGTTCAAGGTGCGCCCGGCACGCCTGCCGCTGCACGACGCGATGACCGATGCGCCCACGCGCCGCTATGTCGTCGCAGGCGACACGGTGGAGGTGATCGACACGAGCGACGATTTTCAGTGGCTGAAGGTGCGGTATCGCAATCCGCACGTGGGTGCGGTGCAGGGTTGGGTCAGTGCGAAGGAGGCGATGGGCGGCTGATGCACGACGCGGCACGCGCATTGCCCTTTCCCACATATTGAACACCAAACATCCCATTAATAGGGATACCTGCCCAAATGTTGACGCGCTTCGCTCCACGGCTCTAACGTTCGCCCCAACGCCATTCGATTCGGCCGCCCCGTTCGCGGGCGCCGGCCGGGCACAGAACACAGGAGACAACCGTGGCCCAATCCGCGTCGCGCACCCACGCGAACCCGACGGATCAGTTGCACGCACACGCCGGCATTGCATCCGATTCCGCCGCCCGTGCGGCCGCGGCACAAGCCGCGCCACCCAGCCGTAAGCGCCTGCTGATCCTCGCGCTGCTGTTCATCACGGTCGTGATCAACTATCTCGACCGCAGCAACCTGTCGATCGCCGCGCCCGCCTTGTTCAAGGAACTGAACATCGATCCCGTCCGCGCGGGCCTCGTGTTTTCCGCGTTCGGCTGGACCTACGCATTGATGCAGATTCCGGGCGGCTGGCTCGTCGACAAGGTGTCGCCGCGCGTACTGTATGCGGGCGCGCTCGCGTTGTGGTCGGCCGCAACGCTGCTGCTCGGATTCGCGGGCTCGTTCGTCGGGCTGATCGTGCTGCGCCTCGCGGTCGGCGCACTGGAAGCGCCGGCCTACCCGATCAACAACCGCGTGGTCACGACGTGGTTCCCGACCCGCGAACGCGCCAGCGCGATCGGCGGCTACACGTCGGGCCAGTTCGTCGGCCTCGCGTTCCTGACGCCGGTGCTCGCGTGGCTGCAGGTGCATCTCGGCTGGCACATGGTGTTCGTCGCAACGGGCCTCGCCGGCATCGCGTGGGCCGCGGTCTGGTATGCGGTGTATCGCGAGCCGCGCACGTTTCGCGGCGTCAACGCGGCCGAGATCGCACTGATTCGCGATGGCGGCGGTCTCGTCGATCTCGAGGATCGTATCGCGGCGCGCAGCGAACGCGCGCCGTCGACGTGGCGCGACCTCGGCGTCGTGCTCGGCCGGCGCAAGCTGTGGGGCATCTACCTCGGCCAGTTCGCGCTGAACTCGACGCTGTGGTTCTTCCTCACGTGGTTCCCGACCTATCTCGTCAAGTATCGCGGGATGGATTTCATCAAGTCGGGTTTCCTTGCGTCGCTGCCGTTCCTCGCCGCATTCGTCGGCGTGCTGTGCTCGGGCGTGCTGTCGGACTGGCTGATGCGCCGCGGCGCATCGCAAGGCTTCGCGCGCAAACTGCCGATCATCTCGGGGCTGCTGATCTCGACCTGCATCATCGGCGCGAACTACGTCACGTCGACGGGCTGGGTGATCGCGTTCATGACGATCGCGTTCTTCGGCAACGGCTTCGCGTCGATCACGTGGTCGCTGGTGTCGGGGCTCGCGCCGGCGCGGCTGCTCGGCCTCACGGGCGGCGTGTTCAACCTGATCGGCAACCTGTCCGCGATCGCGACGCCGATCGTGATCGGGCTGCTGGTCGACGGTGCGGACTTCTCGCGCGCGATCACCTACATCGCCGCGATGGCGCTCGCGGGCAGCCTGTCGTACGGGTTGCTCGTCGGCAAGGTCGAGCGCATCGACGCTTGAGCGTCACGAGGGCGGCACGCGCGCGCCGCCCTGCCATATCGCTGCCCGCGTGCCGCGTCAGAACCGCATGAACCCGTCACACGCGAGGTCATGCGGATTGCCGGCCACGTAGTCGAGCGCGCACGCATCGGTGTCGATACCGACGGTCAGCAGCGTTTCCCAGCGCTCGGTGTCGGGCATCGACAGATCCGGGTGGAAACACACGACGGCCTGGTCGCCTGCCGCACCGCACATCGCCGCCGCGCGCTCGCGCACATCGGCGCTCGTCATCCCGGTCACGACCTCGTTCAGGTGCGCGAAGCGCTCGCGCGTGGTCGAGCTGTCGGGCATGCATTCGCCGCCGCTCAACGCGCGATCGAGGAAATGGTTCGTATGCAGCAGCCAGCCGTCCGGGCGCGGCACGACCACACCGACACCCGACGGGCTCAGCTCGATGCTCGCGGCGCGCGGGTTCGCGTCGTGCCGCGTGAACACGGTCAGCACCGTGGACGCGCTCACACGTGCGGTACGTGCGAGTTCGATCGCCTCCTGCACCGTCGTCGCATCCTCGAGCAGGCGCCGTGCGATGGCATGCACGGGCACGCCCGCGCTGTCGTTGTCGCTCGCGTGATGCAGGATGTTGAAATGCAGCCCGAGCCCCGCGCTGTTCACGCCGAGCTTCGCGAGCATCCCGAATTCGGTGAACAGCTTGACGGTGCGGCCCTGCGACGTCGCGAACTGCATCAGCAGCCCCTGCGGCGCGAGGCTGTCGTGCCAGTCCCACGTCTGCAGCGTGCGTGGCGCCTGCGGGCCGGCCGGCGCGTAGACGGTCGTCGAGCATTCGCCCTCGGCCGACGCGGGCGCGGTCGCGAGAATCTCGGTGCGCGCGTTCAGGCACGCGAGCTGCCAGCGCGGCAGCTCGACGCCGTCGGCGATCGCCTCGACTTCGGCGGCCAGGCGCGGGCACCATGCGTCGAGCGCGGCCAGGCTCGCTTCGCCGATCTCCCGCGCGCGCTGCGGATCGATGCCGAGCTTCGGGAAGAACGCGAGATAAAGCGCGACCGTCTCGCGGATCGCCGGCGCGAAACGCGCGCCGATCAGGCGGCCCCGCTCGCGCGGATCGGTGATGTCGGTCGCGAATGTGTGCAGCTTCAAGATCAAACCTCCTGTGTTGAATCAGGTCTGGGCCCGCAGCCCGGAACATATTTCGTTATACGAAAAAATCGGCACGCGCCAGCGTCAGAACGAGTAGATGAACTGCATCCCGGCCAGGTCGTTGCTGCGCGCGTACGTGCCGTTGCTCTTCAGGAACACCGGATGGTTCGCCGCGTCGTGGCGGTATTCGACCTTCACGGTAATCTGCTGCGTCGGATAGAACAACAGGTCGGCCGTGATCGCATAGCGTTGCGCGCCCTTGCATTCGGTGCCGTTCGTCGCCGAACCCTGGAAGCACGACGGATCGATGCCGAAGCCGCTCGTGCCGTTCACCGACGGGTTGCCGCCCGCGAGCCCGTACTGGATGTTCGTGCCGCCGCCGCCGTTCGACGTGTTGTTCAGGTAGTCGAAGCGCAGCGTCGCGCCCATGCGGCCGACCCACGCCTGTGTCCACTTCGTATGGCCCAGCAGCGACATCCCGTACCAGCGCGCGGTGCCGCCGTTCCATGCGCCCTTCTGCAGCTCGCCGTAGTCGACCTGCGCGTTGACCTGCGTCTTGTCGTGCGTATAGGTCATGTCGGCTTCCACGTACTTGTAGAGGCCGGTCGGCGACGAGCCGTTGC
The DNA here is from genome assembly GCF_905339975.1 of Burkholderia sp. BCC1999. Lineage (NCBI taxonomy): Bacteria > Pseudomonadati > Pseudomonadota > Betaproteobacteria > Burkholderiales > Burkholderiaceae > Burkholderia > Burkholderia sp. BCC1999. Next base: position 237,939 of record NZ_CAJPHP010000011.1, read on the forward strand.
ACTGGTACCCGTAGCCGCCCGCCACCGCGCACGGCGAGAACAGCGACTGCCGGCCGAGCATCCCGGAGATGCCGAAGTCGAAGGCCGTCGACGTCGCGTTGTCGAAGCGCGCGGTGATCGTCGGCGTCCAGTTGGTCTTCGTCGTGTTGTTCGCCGCGTTCGCGATCGCGCCGGCGGTGCGCAGCACCTCGTTGCCGATCACGACCTGCCAGAAGCGCGTCATCGCCGCGTTGGAACCCTTCAGCCCGATGCCGATCAGGTTGCCCGGCTCGCTGAAGTCGTACAGCATCCCGTGCGTGAGCGTGAGCATCTGGTTCGACGGCTGCACTTCGTAGCCCGCGAGGCTCGGCATCATCCCGATCTCGAAGGTGCGCGTCGTGCTGAGCGGCACGGTGACCACCGCCTGCGTGACGATGTTGTTGCCGACGCCGCCGTGCGAATTGCTGAACACGTTGCCGAAGCCGCGGTTCGGCTGGATCACGACCTCCGCTGCCGGCGCCATCGGGCCGACGCCAAAGGTCTTCTTGATGTCGAGATAGACATCGCCGATCGTGCTGTTGTAGTAGTCGTACGCACCCGGGTCGTGATTCAGGAACTGGAAGCCGGACGTGCGCTGCGCGCGGTTGAACAGATACACGGGATCGACGTAGCCGGTGATGCTCAGGCCCGCGAGCGGGCCGGTCGTCGCGGCTTCCTGCAGCGAGTCGACCTTCAGCGACGCGTTCGCGATCTGTTCGCGCATCTGCTGCAGGTCGTCGTTGGTGAACGCCGGTGCGGAATCGGCTGCCGGCGCGGCGGCCGCAGCCGCGGCCGTGTTGATCGTGCCGATCTTCGCGCTGCCCGATGCGGCAGTGGCGGTCGTTGCGGCGCCGGCCGGCTTCGCCGCCAGCATGCTCGCGCGCAGCTCGTTCACCTGCTGCTGCAGCGCGGTGACCTGCGCCTGCAGCGCCTTCATCTTGCCGGCATCGGTCGCTTGCGGTGATGTGTGTGCGATCGCCGAGGCCGCTTCGAATGCGAGCAGGCACAGCGCCGTCATGTGTTTGATTTTCATGTTCTGGGTGGTCGTCGGGACGAGCGCGCCCCCGCCCGCCGCGATGAGCGGCGGGGCGCGCGTAAGATATGCGGGAGTGCGGGGAACGGCGGCCGGCTTACTCGGTCTTCAGCTTCGTCCAGAGACGGTTCTGCAAGCGCATCAGCTCGGGCGGAACCGGCTTGCTGAGACTCAGCTTGCGGATCACGTCGGCGGGCGGGAACACGGCCGGATCGCTCGTCACTTCAGCGCGCACGAGATGCTTCGACGACGGCACGGCCGACGGGTACGACGTGTCGTTGGTCAGGTTCGCGCTCTCCTTCTCCGACAGCACGAAGTTGACGAACTTCAGCGCGGCGTCCGGGTGCGGCGCATCCTTCGGCACCGCCATCATGTCGAACCACAGCGCGCTACCCTCGGTCGGGATCACGTACTTGATGTGATACGGCTTCTTCGCGGAAGCGGCCGCGATCCGCGCGGAGTTCACGTCGCCCGACCAGCCGAGCGCGAGGCAGATGTCGCCGCCCGCGAGATCGTTGATGTAGCTGCTCGAATTGAACTGCGTGATGTACGGCCGCACCGACTTCAGCAGCTCGTACGCGGCCTGGTAGTCGGCCGGGTTCGTCGTGTTCGCATCCTTCTTCAGGTAGACCAGCGCCATCCCGAACGCATCGACCGGCGAATCGAGCACCGACACGCCGCAGTGCTTCAGCTTCTGCGCGTACTTCGGGTCGAACAGCAGCGCCCAGCTGTCGAGCGGCGCGTCGTTACCGAGCGCGGCCTTCACCTTCTCGACGTTCATCCCGAGGCCATCCGTGCCCCATGTCCACGGAATGCCGAACTGGTTGCCCGGATCGTCCTTCGACAGCACCTTCATGATTTCCGGATCGAGCAGCCCGTAGTTCGGCACCTGGCTCTTGTCGATCTTGCGGTAGATGCCGGCCTGCAGTTGCCGCGCCCAGAAGATGTCGGACGGCACGACGACGTCGTAGCCCGACGTGCCCGACAGCAGCTTCGCCTGCAGCGTCTCGTTCGAATCGAACTCCTGGTAGACGACCTTGATGCCGGTCGCCTTCTCGAAGTTCGCGATCGTCGCCTTGCCGATCGAGTTGCCCCAGTTGTACACGTTGACGACGTCCGCCGCGTGCGCGACGGGCGTGCCGGCCCACAGGACGCCGCCCAGCGCGAGCGCCGCGCATGCCGTTCCCAGATGTTTGCTCCAATCCCCTGCCATGGTTTCCTCCGTCGATATCATGATCCGTTCGCGATGAACGGGGTGTGCTTCGGTCCGGAAAAATGTAGCCAGAGGAAATTGGCCGGTCTGCCCTGCCAATAGGGGGACACGCCGCACAATCGGCGCATCCGGTTCCGGCCGGATGCGCCGACCCGCGAAAACGGAAGCCATCTGAAAGCTTCCGTCGCCGCTTCGTCAGCCGATGCCCGCTCAGGATGCCTGCATACCCGTGCGCGCGCCGAAATCGTCGCCCACGTGCGTGACGCGGCCGCCCATCATCGTCAGCCCGACGTCGATGCGGCCGATGTCGTACTGGCCGACCTCGAACAGGTCGTTCTCGAGCACGACGAGATCCGCGCGCTTGCCGGGCGTGAGCGACCCGACCTCGTGCTCCATCCCGAGCTGGTACGCGCCGTGGATCGTGTACGCGGCGATCAGCTGCGGAATGCTCAGGCGCTCGGCGATATCCGGGAACACCGCCGCATCGGGCTCGCCCGCGAGCTGGCGCGTATGGCCCGACTCGATGTGTTCGAGCGGCTTGTGCTGGCAGCGGCACTGGCATGCCAGGCCGTCCATGCCGATCGACACCGTCACGCCTTCGTCGAGGAACGTGCGGAACTTGTACATGTTGCTCCAGCGCTCGTGGCCGTAGTGGTCGCGCAGCTGCTCGGTGTACGCGTCGACCACGCCCCATTGCAGCTGCGTGTTCGCCATCACGCCCGCGCGACGGAAGCGCGGGATGTCGTCCGGATGCGTGAGGAACGCGTGCGTGATCACGTGGCGGCGGTCGCGCGGCGGGTTCGAGCGGTTCACCGCGTCGAAGCCGTCGAGCGCCATCCGCACGGCCGCGTCGCCGACGCAATGGACCATCACGTTCGCGTTCGCGCGATCGGCTTCGATCAGATAGCGGTTGAACGTGTCGGCCGGCATCGTCGGCGCGCCGCAGGTGTCGGGGCGGTCCGCGTACGGTTCGAGCAGGTAGGCGGTGTGGTTCGCCTCGGTGCCGTCGAGGAACAGCTTCAGCGCGCGCGCCTTCACGAGCGGCGAATCGTACTGCTCGCGGTATTTGACGAGCGTGCCGACCGGATCGTCGATCTCGCCGATCACCGCGACACTGCCGACCACCCGCAGCTTCAGGTCGCCCGCGCGCTCCAGCGTCTGCAGCGTCTCGTACAACAGCGACTGGTCGCCGCTCGGATCGAAGAAACCCGCGTCGAATACGGTCGTCACGCCGGCCGCGCACAGCTTCTTCTGCCATGGCGGAATCGACTTCAGGTACAGGTCGATGCCGGTCGGCAGCAGGCCGGCCGCGCTGATCCGCTGCATCAGCAGCGAATACGCGGCGCCGTCGACGATCAGGCCGGTCGGCTCGCCCGTCACCGCGTCCTTTTCGAACCAGCTCGCGCCTTCCTGAACGGGCGGCGTCGACGCGTCGATGCCGGCGATCTCCAGCGCCTTCGAGTTCACCCACATCGAATGGAAATCGGTCGACAGCAAGCACACGGGACGATCCGCGCAAATCGCGTCGAGCGTCTCCTTGCGCAACATCGCCGGCGGAATCGTCGCCTGCACCCAGCCCATCCCGGTGATCGCCGGCTCGTCCGGATGCGATTCGACATAGGCGCGCAGCGCGCCGAGCACCTTCTGCGGATCCTCGTAGTTCACGAACGCCTGGAACGCGAACGCGGTCGTCTCGAAGTGCCAGTGCGATTCGACGAAGCCCGGCAGCACGAGCCGGCCTGCTGCGTCGACGACCTTCGTCTGCGCGCCGACATACGCCTGCACGGCCGCCGTGTCACCGACGTGGATGATCCGGCCGTCGCGCACGGCGACAGCCTGTGCCCAAGGCTTGTGCGGATCGACGGTATAAACCTTCGCGTTGGTCAGAACGAAATCCGCCGGCGTCGTGGCGGCGGGCGTCGGTTGCATCTGCATGGCCTGTCCTTTCTGGTCGTCAGGTTTTCGAAGTGCTTTCACTATAGGCAGACGATTCGCGCCGGTATGCCCCCCCGCCGCCGGGGCTTGGGTGAATTCCGGCCGCCGCACGCATGGTCTTGTCATCGTTTTGGGGACAACGCACGAAATCCGTGGGGCCGATCCGGTGAATTCCCGGCTGACGCGTGCACGGCGTTCGCGTAACGTCGCGCTGTCCCTTGACCGCCTTCGCCCGACCATGCGACTTCTCCAGCCCGACCCTGCCGCACGCGGCCACTACCTGATCGGCGTGCGCCCCGATTCGCTCGGCGCGACGCTACGCGCGGTCGGCACGCCGGATTTCGTCGGCGCGGTGACGGAGTTCGTCAACGACAGCATCGACGCCGACGCCGTGCACCTCGAACGCTGGCGCGCGGACACGGGCAGCACGTCGGGCTTCGTGGTCGAATGGCTCGGCAGCGGCAGCCTGCGCTTCGCGGCCGATACGCTGCGCGTGATGGACGTCTACTACCAGGACTATTGCCAGGCCGACCCGCTGGTCGCGCCGCTGCGCGGCAAGGCCGGCACGCTGCTCGTGCAGCGCCATGTCGACGGCATCGCGCAAGGCGAGTTCCGCCGGCGGATCTTCGACGAACCCGGCATCGGGCAGGAATGCCTGCTCGTGCACGGCAACGCGCACCTGCAGTACGCACTCGGGCTCGCGCGCACCGTCGGGCGCGCCGCGTTCACGACGGACGAGCTGTTCCACTTCCGCCAGATGGTCGACCTGCTGTTCCCGATGTTCGAGCTGCATGCGCGCACCTGCGCGGCGCGGCGCGTGGCGGCGGTGTCGGTGAATGTCGAATCGCAGGCGAGCTTCGACGCGCGCCTCGAACGGCAGGACGTGCAGTTGTCGCGCCGCGAACACGAGATCTGCCGGTTGATGCTGTGCGGGCGCTCGGTGCCCGAGGCCGCGCAGCAGCTCGACGTGAAACTGTCGACGGCCGAGTCGTACGTGAAGCGCGCGTTCGCGAAGCTCGGCGTGCGCACGCGCCGCGAGCTGTTCGACTGGGCGCTGGTCGACTGCTGAGCGCGCCGCGCGTATAGGGCCTGTTCCCGCTAATAACGGGCTTGCGCTGGCCCCACTAATGTTTTTTTCAGATCAGGGGATCGTGCCCTATGCGGCCAGTGCGGCCGCCTTGATGTTGAAAGCGCGCAGCAAGTCCTCGCAGAACGCATCCACGATCGGCTTGTCGCTCGTGCTGCGCTTCATCGCGAGATGCAGCGGCACGTCGAAGCTGAACGTCGTGCGGCCGACGGCCTTCACGAGCCCGCGCTGCTCGAACGGCTCCGCGTAATGCGCGGGCAGGTAGCCGAGATGGCCGCCCGACAGGATCAGGATCGTCGCGGCCTCGATGCTGTCCGCGCTCGCGGTCACGCGCCGCTCCGGCAACGGATACTGCTCCTCCGGCACCGGATAGGTGCGCCATACCCAGTCGTGAAGCTGCAGGTCGTCCGCCGTCACGGGCCGCGACGCATGGAACAGCGGATGCCCGCGCCCGCAGTAGATCACCTGTTGCTCGGTGAAGAGCGGCGTGTAGAGCAGGCCTGGCACGCGATGCCAGAAATAGCCGATCGCGAGATCGAGCTGATTGTTGACGAGGCTTTCCTCGAGTTCCTGCGGCGACGCGACCTTCATCGAGAACGTGACGGCCTGGTCGCGCTTGCGGAACGCGCCGATCGCGTCGGCCACGCGCGCGTTCTCGACGAGCGGCGCCTGGCCGATCAACCCGATCGACAGCGTGCCGACCAGCTTGCGGTCGATGTCGCGCACGCGCGCGACGAATTCGGAGGTCGCCGCGACAAGCGTGCGCGCGGTGGCCGCGAAGCGTTCGCCCTTCGACGTCAGGCGAAAGCCGCCGCGCCCGCGATCGCACAGCTTGAAGCCGACGCGCGCTTCGAGCGCCGACAGCTGCGTGCTGATGGTCGACTGCCGCACGCCGAGCGACGCCTCGGCGGCCGTGATGCCGCGTGCGTCGACGACGGCCAGAAAGACCCGGATGAGCCGGAGATCGAGATCGGAGGTATTCGAGAACATGCTTCAAACCGCTGCGCGTGTGCGCGTTGCCCGGCCGGCCCGCACGACGCGCATCGCGCGCCACGCCGGCCGCCTTCGCCGATGAACCGAACCGGACGCGCGCCGCCATCGGCAACGGCGCGCGTCGCAACCGTCATTCAGGTGCCACCGCGAACGCGCGTTCCATGCCGAACACGGCCGGGCGAAGACGCCTGTAGCAAAGGAACGCCACCGCGCACAGCACGATCGCCGCGATCAGCGCCGACTGCGTGCCCGCGCTCTCGATCAGCGAGCCGCCCGCGACCGAACCGACGCCGTAGCCGAGCGCAACGCAACCCGGCGACAGTGCGGCCGACTTGCCGATCAGGTCGTACTGCGGAATCGTTGCATAGATCAGCAGCGCGCCGCCGGTCCAGCAGCCGATGAACACGATCGCGCCGAGCGTGAACGTCGCGACCGACGCCGGCATCGCGAGCAGCACGGCCGCGACCGCGCAGCCGCCGAGGTTCACGAGCGTCCAGCGGCGCAGGCCCTTGCCGGCGCCGAGTTTCGGCATCGCCGCGCAGATCACGAGGCTCGCGACGTTCGCGATGCCGAGTACGAGCGATACCGACTTGCCGCTCAGGCCCGCATCGGTGCCGATCTTCTCGAGGAAGGTCCACACGACGCCGACACCGCCATACAACGCAAGCTGCGCGCACAGTACGAGCATCGCACCCTTCCGGTCGATGCTGCCGGCGATGCCGGCCGGCGTCGGTACGGCCAGCGTCTCGCCGCGGCGAAACAGCGGCGCCGCGAGCACGAACACGCCGAGCACGCATGCGACGAAGCCGAACACGCCGTGCGCGCCCCATGTGTCGCTCAGCATCGGGAAAATGTAGGCAAGCAGCACCATGCTCCACGTCACCTGCCCCATCAGCATGATCCCGAGATTGCGTTCCGGCGCGCGCGAGTACGACAGATAACGCAGCGCGATGCCGTTCAGCCCGCCCGAGCCGACGCCAGCGATGAACTGCAACGCGGAATACGCGACGAGCCCGTGCGTCGCGAGCGTGCCGAGGTTCGCGCCGGCCGCGAGCGTCACGGCGCCCGCGAGCACCCAGCGCACCGGCTGGCGGCCGAGCACGAACGCGACGAGCAGCGTGCCCGTCGATTCGCCGAGCACCTCGACGAAGCTCGACAGCCCGAGCGCCGCTTCGCCGAAGCCCCAATGGCGTTCGACCTGCCCGACGATCGCGGGCAGGCCGAGAAAGACCGTCGGCCCGAGGATGCCGAGCAGCAACATCACGACGACGAACAGCGCGCTTTCCTGTCGCGCTTCATCCTGCAGGTTGACTACATTCATCTGGTGTCTCTCTCCGTGTCCGCGGCGCGGACCGTCTCCTCAGGGGAGTTTGGTATGGCGGCGGCCCGGCCCGGGCCGCCGTGTCGCTTACATCGGGAAGCCCATCGCCTTGAGGCCGCTGATCCACGCGCGCTTCCAGCCGCCTTCGGCGTCCGCGCCATCGAATGCGTGGAACGTGATTTTCGCGGCGACCCAGCGCATCGGCTCCGGCGGGATGTAGCTCGGGCTCTGGTTCGCGATGTCGAGCTTGCGCTCGGGGCTGTCGCGGTCGAACAGGATGTTCAGCCCCATGAACGCGCCGAACCGGCTCGCCGCGACGCCGAAGCCCGTATAGCCGGCGACGAACACGGCCTTGTCGCCGAGATAGCGCTTCGCGAATACCGAGCCGCGCGAGCAATAGTCGATCGGGCCGCCCCACGCGTGCGAGAAGCGCACGTCGCACAGTTGCGGGAAGGTGCGGTAGAACGCTTCCGCGAGCCGGTAGTAGGTCTCGCGCTGGCCGTCCTGATGCGGCTCCGGATCGCCGTCGAAGTGATAGCTGACGAGGCCGCCGAAGATGATGTTGTTGTTCTTCGTCAGCCGGAAATAGTTGAGCTGCGTGCGCGTGTCGTACACGCCCTGGCGATTCTTCCAGCCGATCCGCGCGAGTTGCTCGTCGGTCAGCGGCTCGGTCGCGAGCACGTGGTCGCGCACCTGCATCACGCGGCGGTTGATGTCGGGAATCCCGACTTTCGCGGTGCCACTGCCAAACACCACGCGCGGTGCACGCACGCTGCCCTTCGGCGTCGTCACGAGCACGGTGCTGCCTTCGTCGGTCACGGTCGTGAGCGGCGTGTGTTCGTACAGCTTCACGCCGAGCGACAGCGCCGCGCGCTTCAGCCCCCACGCGAGCTTTGCCGGATGCACGATGCCGCTGCGGTTGCGCGACCACAGCGCGCCGGCGAACATCGGCGAATTCAGTTGTTCGAGCGTTTCCTCGCGGTTCAGCAGCACGACGTTGTGGCCGTATTCGCGATGCAGGTCGTAATCGCCCTTCAGGTGCGCGATGTGCTCGGGATCGACCGCGACCGTCATCTCGCCGTTCCACTCGATATCGGCATCGATGTCGTAGCGCTTCAGCGTTTCCTCGAAGCCGTCGAGGTTGTGATGGCCGAACGTCTCGAGCTGCGCGATGTCGTTCGGGAACACGCGCACCGCGTTCGGCAGCCCGTGCATCACCGACGTCGAGATGATCCCGCCCGCGCGGCCCGATGCGCCGTGCGCGACCTTGCCGGCCTCGATCAGCACCACGTTCAGGTGCGGCATCTGTTCCTTCGCCTGCACGGCCGACCACAGCCCCGTGAAGCCGCCGCCGACGATCAGCAGGTCGGCGCTCACGTCGCCGACGAGTTCCGGCTCGGTGGCCGGCGCGGCCGGGTTGTCGAGCCAGTACGGGAACAGCTTCGTATTCGCGAGCGCCGCCTCGACGCCCAGCGCGACCGGCGCGCCACGCAGCGCGTGCGCCTGCACCGGCGCGGTCTGTTTTGCTTCGTTGACTTCCATTTCCATGATCCCAGCCATCACACGCGAAAAACGAAACCGCCGCCGGATTCGCGTCACACGGACGACGACACCACGGCGGCGGCTTCGGACATCACGACTTCTCGAGCAGCACGTAGAACTTCTTTGCGTCCTCGATCGTCTCCCAGCGGCCCGCGAAGCCGGCCGGCAGCAGGTAGCCCTGGCCCGGCGTGAATTCCTTGCGGTTGCCTTCGACGTCGGTCAGCGCGATCCGGCCCTCGACGAGCCACACCGCTTCGTCTGCGGCCGTTTCCGGAAACTCCACCGAGCCGACCTTGCCTTCCCACCAGCCGATGATGTAGTTGCCGCTCTTGCCTTCGGCCGCGCGCCAGTCGCTTTCGTCCATTCCGAAGTCGAGCTTCGTGAATTCGCCGATACCTGCGCCGAGCGGCAGGATGTCCTTGATCAGTTTGGTCATCAGAATCTTTCGTCTCTTGATTGAAAAAAGCAGAGACAAAGTTACTCATTTACACTGCCCCGGTATGCCCCCCTCCGGGGGGGACAAGCAGTGTTTTCCGGGGCCGGGCGAGTCGCAAGGACAACTGCCGGTATTTCCCCCTAATGACGTTTTTCGTTGCCGACGCTACAATCGCGCCGCTTTTCACCGGGGAACCGCATGCTGCTCAACGTGAACCCCTTCCACCGCGACAACGACCGCTTCAACGTGTCGTTCAAGGCGCTGGGCGAGCTGATCGAGACGGTCGGCACGCCGCACTTCGTGCCGCGCCTCACGCAACTGCTCAACGAAGTGGTGCCGCTCGACGTCGCGCACGTCGAACGCTCACGCGTCGACGGCTCGATGCCCACCGGCTACCGATGCGAATGGATCGGCAGCAGCGGCATCGGCACCGAATCCAACGAAATCTCAGACGTGATGACGCTCTACTACGAGCGCTTTCTCGACAGCGACCCGCTGTTCGCGGGGCTGCGCGGCAAGACGGGCACGATGCTCGTCGTGCGCGACATCGCGGCGATCCCGCCCGGCGAATTCCGCCAGCGGATATTCGACGACGTGCAGATCGGGCACGAATGCGTGCTCGCGCGCGGCACGCGCTATTCGCAACACTCGATCGCGCTGGAGCGCGGCCGCGACCGGCCGCCGTTCACGCTCGCCGAGATGAACCGCTTCCGCAGCATCAGCGACGTGCTGTTCCCGTTGCTCGAACTGCATGCATCGACCACGGCCGTGCGGCGCGTCGCGCATCCGACACCGGAAGTCCATCCGCTCGCGCAGTTCGACGCGCGCATCGCGGCCGACGGCGTGAAGCTGTCGAAGCGCGAATACGAAACCTGCAAGCACCTGATCTCCGGCAAGACCGTGCCCGAAACCGCCGAGATTCTCGGCGTGCGCGTCGCGTCGGCCGAGTCGTACGTGAAGCGCGCGTTCGCGAAGCTCGGCGTGCGGACGAAACGCGAACTTGCCGCGTGGGGTTCGGCAACCACCGCATTCCCTTCCGCCGGATCGCACGACGGCGCCACGCCGCCAGCCATCCCGGGTTGACCTGGCCCGGCCGCGCGACCGGCTCCGGTTGCACGGCGTCGATGCGGCGGCGCCACTCGCATCGAGACCTGTCGATGTAAACGTTGCGACTTCAAAATCTTCGCGCGGGCGTTCTCCTCTACCATCGGCCGATCGCTTTACCTCAGAAAAAGGAGACGGTCCATGCCCCGCGAACTGAATCAACCGATGGGCGGCAACGAAATGCCGCGCTTTGGCGGCATCGCCACGATGATGCGGCTGCCGCAGGCCGCGACGACCGACGGCCTCGACGTGTGCTTCGTCGGCGTGCCGCTCGACCTCGGCACGTCGAACCGCTCGGGCTCGCGCTTCGGCCCGCGCCAGATCCGCACCGAATCCGTGCTGCTGCGCCCGTACAACATGGCCACGCGCGCCGCGCCCTTCGATTCGCTGCAGGTGGCCGACATCGGCGACGTCGCGACCAACCCGTACGACCTGAAGGACTCGGTGCGCCGCATCGAAGAGGCTTACGACGAGATCGTCGCGAACGGCTGCCGACCGATCACGCTCGGCGGCGATCACACGATCGCGTGGCCGATCCTGCGCGCGCTGCACAAGAAGTACGGCAAGGTCGCCGTCGTCCACATCGACGCGCATGCCGACGTGAACGACACGATGTTCGGCGAGAAGATCGCGCACGGCACGCCGTTCCGTCGCGCGGTGGAAGACGGGCTGCTGCAATGCGACAAGGTCACGCAGATCGGCCTGCGCGGCACCGGCTACCACGCGGACGATTTCGACTGGTGCCGCCAGCAGGGCTTCACCGTCGTGCAAGCGGAGGAATGCTGGAACAAGTCGCTCGTGCCGCTGATGGCGCAGGTGCGCGAACGCGTCGGCGACACGCCGGTGTACCTGAGCTTCGACATCGACGGCCTCGACCCGTCGTTCGCGCCCGGCACCGGCACGCCGGAAATCGGCGGCCTCACCGTGCAGCAGGGCCTGGAAATCATCCGCGGGATGAAGGGCCTGAACATCGTCGGCGCGGACCTCGTCGAAGTGTCGCCGCCGTACGACCCGGCCGGCACCACCGCGCTCACGGGCGCGAACCTCGCGTTCGAGATGCTCTGCGTGATGCCGGGCGTCGCCTACCGCTAACCCGACCGATCTCGACAGGATGAACCTCATGTCTACCGCCGCGCTTTCCCCTTCCGCCGCGACGTTCGTGCTGCCCGCCGCGCACATCGCCGGCCAGCCCGTGCATACGCATTCCGACACGGCGGGCGCGCCGATCTTCGACGCGTCGACCGGCAACGCGATCGGCTGGCAGGAATTCGCGACGGCCGCGCACATCGACGCCGCGGTGCGCGCCGCGCGCGACGCATTCGCCGGCTGGCGCGACACGCCGCCGGCCGAACGTGGCCGCGTGCTCGCGAAGATCGCCGAGCGCGTCGAAGCATCGCGCGATCGCCTTGCGGCGCTGCAAATGCAAGTGAGCGGCAAGCCGCCGTTCGAGGCCGAGGCCGACGTCGGCGACGTCGCCGCCACGTTCGCGTACTACGCGAAGCTGTGCGAAGACCCGGCGCTGTTCGCGGCCGAACCGGTCGCGCTGCCGAGCGACGCCGTCACGGCCGAACGCTTTTACGACGCGGTCGGCGTCGCGGCGCTCGTCATGCCGTGGAACTTCCCGATGGTCACGACCGCGTGGAAGCTCGCGCCGGCGCTCGCGGCCGGCTGCGCGGTCGTGCTGAAGCCGTCCGAACTCACGTCGCCGACCGAGCACGCGCTGCTCGAGATCGTTGCCGAAGCCGGTGTGCCGGCCGGCGTCGTCAACGTCGTGAACGGCGGTGCCGAGATCGGCGCGGCGCTGACCGCGCATCCGCTGATCGACAAGATTTCGTTTACCGGCAGCACGGCGGCCGGCCGCAAGGTCATGCAGGCCGCTGCCGTCGACATGAAGCGCGTGACGCTCGAACTCGGCGGCAAGTCGTCACTGATCGTGCGCGACGACGCCGATCTCGACGTCGCGGTATCGCTCGCGGTCGCGGGCGCGTTCACGAATGCGGGCCAGATGTGCTCGGCCACCGCGCGCATCCTCGTGCACGACAGCGTGTACCGCAGCTTCATGGCCGCGTTCGAGACGGCCGTGCGTGCGCTCGTCGTCGCGCCGCCCGCTGCGGAACAGGTCGCGATGGGGCCGCTGATCTCGGCCGCGCAGCATACGCGTGTCGAAGCGATGCTCCAGCAGGGCATCGATGCGGGCGCACGCGTCGCCTTCAGTGGCCGGGTGACGGATGCCTGCGGTGCCGGCTTCTTCATGGCGCCCGTCGTGATCGCCGAGCCGGCGGCCGACAACCCGCTGTGGACCGACGAAGTGTTCGGCCCCGTTGCGTGCGTGAAGTCGTTCCGCACCGACGACGAAGCCATCGCGCTCGCGAACGACACGCGCTACGGGCTCGTCGCGACCGTCGTGACGCGCGATGCGGGTATCGCAAAGCAGTTCCAGCAGCGCGTGCGTGCGGGGCTCGTGTGGATCAATGCACCGCAGCTCATCTATCCGCACGTGTGCTGGGGCGGGTTCGGGCTCAGCGGGATCGGCCGCGAACTCGGCGTCACGGGGCTGCGCAGCTATCAGGAACTGCGCCACGCAATGCGCGCGATCGACTGACCAGTGCGGCCGTTCAGGCCGTTGGCGGCGCCGTGGCAGATGGCACGGCGCCGCTTTTTTGGGTGCTTCGCGGATTGCCGCGGAGAGCGCCCGGCAGCCCGGCAATCCACGTTCGTCGGCCGCGAGTTTCCACGATGCGCGAGCAACCATCAATGCGACAGCGCCGCGGCGTGATCGTGCTCGCGCAGCGGGCCGGGAATCTCGCACTGCGCGAGACCGCCCGCATCGATCCACGCACGTGTGCGTTCCGCGGCCTGGTCGATCAGGTGCGCGCACTGCGAGTAATCGTATGACGACACCTCGAGCGGACAGAGCGGCGGCACGACATGGATCTGCGCGTGCGCCCCGTACAACTCCAGATCGCGCACCAGCTGCCGCGCGATCACGAGCGTCAGCGCGTGCGTCGCGTGCGCGATCGCGCTGCGCGGCGGCACGCGCAACGCACAGGCGAACCCGGCCGGCAGCACGACGATCCGCTTGACGCCGAGCGCGATCGCCACGGAGATCGGCGTATTGTTCGCGACGCCGCCGTCGACGAGTTCCACGCCGCCGATGCTGACCGACGGAAACACGCCGGGAATCGCCGCGCTGGCCTGCACGGCATCCACGACCGGGCCGGCGGACAGCACGACCTCCCGGCCGCTCAGCACGTCGGTCGCGACGATGTGGAGCGGCAGCGCGGCCTGCTCGATCCGCTGGTACGGCAGGTTCTGTTCCAGCAGGAAGCGCAGCGCATCGGCCTCGACCAGATGCGGCCGGTTGCGCAGCAGCATCGCGACGATGCTGCGCATCGAGAACGGCATGACGTCCTGGCGGCGGATCCTGCACCACAGTGCGGCGAGCATCGCGACGCCGTCCGCGTCCGGCCGGCCGGCGAAATAGGCCGCATTGATCGCGCCCGCCGATGCGCCGACGACGCAATCGGGCCGTTCGCCGCTCGCGACCAGCTCGCGGAGCATGCCGACCTCGATCGCGCCGAGACTGCCGCCGCCGGCGAACACGAAAGCGGTCGAGGGAGTGGGATCGGAAGTCACGGGGCGCCCTCCTGCGGTTGGCTGCGACGGTGCTTTCGCCATGATGAATCGTGCCGCGCCCCGGATGTCCTGATGAAAACCCTGCCGGCGCGCGGCCCCAACCGTTCGGCGACGATGCACGCCGCGCCCCCCCCGGGAATCCCGCAATGAAGCGCTCATGGGGAGGGTGACGTCATTCGCCGCCCCGTTTCCGCGTCGCATCATTACGGAAATCCACGCGACGATCGCGCACTTTTTGACCTCGATCAAGAAAGTCGCGCGCATCGCCGCCCGCAAACGTGTGCCGAGGCGTGAATCGCGCGCGATACGTGGAATCACGGGTTCAGTCGTCCCGACGATCGCCGTTATTGCATCAACACCCGCCGACGGGCATCGCGTTGCGACGCATCGGGACGACCGCCCGGATCGCACCCGCTACGCAACGATCCGGCGCCGTCACGGGTAGTGAGCGAGACCGCCAGACGTCCCGCTCGCTTTTCTAAAACAGATGCAGCAGCGCAAGAGGCGGAAGAGGTAATCATGTTTGTAGCCATCGGGTGGATCGTCGTGATCGGATCGGTCATCGGCAGCTTTATCGGCGTGGGCGGCCATTTGCCGGCCTTGCTGCAACCGTTCGAACTGCTGTGCATTTTCGGCGCCGCGCTGGGTGCATTCGTCGTCAGCAATCCGGTCACGACGCTGAAGAAGACCATCAAGAGCCTGCCGACCTGCTTCAAGGGCGGCGGCTATACGAAGCAGCAATAC
The DNA here is from genome assembly GCF_905339975.1 of Burkholderia sp. BCC1999. Taxonomy (NCBI): domain Bacteria; kingdom Pseudomonadati; phylum Pseudomonadota; class Betaproteobacteria; order Burkholderiales; family Burkholderiaceae; genus Burkholderia; species Burkholderia sp. BCC1999. Next base: position 253,001 of record NZ_CAJPHP010000011.1, read on the forward strand.
GTCGAACTGATCGCGCTGCTGTACGAACTGCTGCAGAAGGCGCGCAAGGACGGCATGATGGCGCTCGAGGCCGACGTCGATGCACCCGAGCAAAGCCCGCTGTTCCAGAAGTATTCGCATGTGCTCGAAGACCATCACCTGCTCGACTTCATCGTCGATTACCTGCGGATGATGTCGAGCGGCAACGTGAACGTGCTGGAGATGCAGGACCTGATGGATGAGGAACTGCATACGCACCATGCGGAAGCGTCGGTCGCGGCCAATGCGATCCAGAAGATGGCCGACGGCCTGCCGGCGTTCGGCATCGTCGCCGCGGTGATGGGCGTCGTGCACACGATGGGCTCCGTCGGCGCGCCGCCCGCCGTGCTCGGCAAGATGATCGCCGGCGCGCTCGTCGGCACGTTCCTCGGCATCCTGCTCGCCTATGGCTTCGTCGGGCCGCTCGCGGATCTGCTCAACGCGAAGGGCCGCGCCGCGGCCAAGCCGTTCCAGTGCGTGAAGGCCGTGCTGCTCGCGTCGATGAGCGGCTACGCGCCATCGGTGGCGGTGGAGTTCGGCCGCAAGGTGCTGTTCACCGCCGATCGCCCGAGCTTCAAGGAACTCGACGACGCCGTCCGCGCGACGAAGTCGCCCAAGGCTGCGTAACGGATACGCGAGGAAACGGAACACGCCATGGCCGACCATCGCTCCAGTTCGTCGAAACCGTCCGCATCGGCACCGCTCGTCGTCGTGCGCCGCAAGAAAGGCGAGGACCACGACGCCCACCACGGCGGCGCATGGAAAATCGCCTACGCCGATTTCGTCACGGCGATGATGGCGTTCTTCCTGCTGATGTGGCTGCTCGGCTCGGTCTCCAAGTACGACAAGCAGGGGATCGAGGATTACTTCAACACGCCGCTGTCGACGCTCCTGTCCGGCGGGAAAGACGCACAGGCGCCGCGCCCGAGCGTCGTGCAGGGCGGCGGCCGCAACCTGTCGGACCCGGCGCCGGCAATCGACGCGAAAGCGCAACCGGTGCCGGCCAGCTCGCCCGCGGCGCTCGCGAGCATCGTCGATACGCAAAAGCTCGAACGCCTGAAGGCGAAGCTGACCGCGGCGATCGCACAGAGTCCGTCGTTGCGCGCCTACCAGGACCAGATCCGGATCGCGATCACCCACGAGGGCCTGCGCATCGAGATCGTCGATTCACTCAAGCGCCCGATGTTTGCATCAGGCAGTTCGCAACCGGAAAGCTATGCGACCGCGATTCTCACGCAGGTCGGCGCGGCGCTCGACGATGTCGAAAACCGCGTGTCGATCGCCGGGCATACCGATTCGACACCGTATCCCGACGGCCCGAACGGCTATTCGAACTGGGAGCTGTCCAGCGATCGCGCGAACGCCGCGCGGCGCGCGCTGGTCGCCGGCGGGTTGCGGGAAGCGAAGCTGCTGCAGGTGCGCGGGCTCGCGGATGTGCTGCCGCTCGACCGGAACGTGGCGGACGAGCCGACCAATCGCCGCATCAGCATCCTCGTCATGAACAATGCCGCCGAGCAGGCGTTCTTTCGCGACGGTGGGCGCACGACCGTCGACGAGACGCCCGGCATCCGGCCGGCCGTCACGCCGGTGACGCTCGAGCGGCAGCACCCGGCAACGATCAACTGACGAGCGCGGCCGTTCAGGCCGTTGACGACACCCTGCCGCGCGGCACGGTGTCGTCTTTTTTGCGCACTCGATATATTCCGTAGAATATATCGATACCTGCCCACCCGGAGAAACTGCATGGCCCGCACGTCGACGGATCGCGCCCCGCTGCGTACCGCTCGGGAACAGCCGATTGCGCACAAGATCCGCGCACTCAAGCCGCTGTCGAGCGACGCGCGGGCGCAGCAGGTCACGGATGTCGTCGATGCGTTCCGACGCCTGCGCGGCAGCATCGTGCGTTTCATCCGGATGCTCTCGTCCGCGCACGCCGACGCGATGCCGGACGAAGCGTTGTCGGCACTGGGCTTTCGGGAGCTGCTGGCGACGCTCGAACACGAAGCACGCGCCGCCCGCTTCACGCGCCTGCCCGACCTCGAACGCGCGATCGGTCAGGCGCGCGGCCTCGAACGCACGCGCGACGACGTGTTTTCCGATTCGTTCAGCAACGACCCTGCCGCCATGCGCGACGCGGTCGCTGCGCTGGAACGCGTCGACGTGCTGATCGTCGGGCTGTGCGTCGAATCCGTGATGGCGCGCCACGCGTCGCCATCGCTCCCCGTTTCGCCCGTGGCACCGGCCGCCCTGCCGCAAACCGACCGTTCGACGGCGCTCTGCTGACCGCGCCACCCGGCGCCATCCGGTGGTTTCCCCTGCATTTACCCCGTTATATTCCGTGGTATATTTCGCAAATCTTTCGCGCATCCGTCTCCGGTCCGATCGTGCCGGATAGAGGTCAACATGCACGCTCCGCCCTTTCGCCTTGCCCGCACGGCGAATCTCTCGTCGTCGGGCGGCCATCCGTCCGCGGCCACCGGCACGCGGGTCGACGCGTGCTGCGCACCGTCCCGCGCGCAACAGGTCGAGCTGAAGCGCCGCGCGCGCCTGTCCGAACTCGATGCGAACCTGCATTGCTCGATCATCGGCACCTGCCTGACCACGCACGAACTGCGCAAGCTCGTGCCGAAGTTCACCGACCTCGACCGGCAGCGTGCGACCGACCTCGAAATCCATCACGCGGCCGTCGAGCTCGCGATCGACGGCACGGCCGGCGCGAAGGCGTTGCACAAGGCGCTCGACGAACGCTATGCGGGCGCGATACGCGCGTTCGACCAGGCAAAGGACGCGGATGAACTGCTCACGCGCTGGCAGGAAGCGCTCAAGAGCGGCGACATTCCGCCCGCGTACTGGGCGCTGATGACGCATCCGCGCACGACGATGGGCGTGCGCCAGGCCGCGTTCGGCGACCTGCACATGCTGTCGCACCTGGTCGGCGCGGCCAATCGCGCCGATATCCGGCGGCTGGTCGCGCTGGAGGAAGAGAATGCGCAACTGCACGCGAAGGTCGAACGGCAGCAGGTGCGCCTGCACGAGATGAGCACGCAGCGAGACGCGGCGCTACAGGAACGGGATGCGCTCCTCGCGCGCCACAACGCGCAGCCGCTGGCCGCCGAAAGCGTGTTGCGCGACGAAGTGCATGAACTGCGCGAGGCGCTGGCCGCGCGCGACGAACGGCTCGCGCTGCACACGAGCCGCCGCGAAGCCGCCGAGCAGCGGATCGCCGCGGAACAGGCGAGCGCCCGTGCGATGCGCGCACGGCTCGACGACCTGATGGCGATGGTGAAGACGCTGCGCGCCGAAGCGAGTGCGATCGAACAGGCCGTGCAGGCGTCGGCCGACGATCCGGTCGGCCAGGCGGCGAATTCGCTGTCGATGCTGCAGGGCACGCGCGTTGTCTACGTCGGCGGGCGGCCCGGTTCGAACCGGGCGATCCGGCGGATCGTCGAGGCGTCAGGCGGCGAAGTGACGCTGCACGACGGTGGCATCGAGGATCGCAAGGGCCTGCTGGCCGCTGCGCTGCCGGGCGCGCAGATGGTTGTGTTCCCGGTCGACTGCATCGATCACGATTCGATGAACCTGCTCAAGCGCATCTGCGAACGCCACCACATCGCGTACTACCCGCTGCGGACCGCCAGTGTCGCGAGCTTCGTCGAACTGATCGGGCGGCTCGATGCGCAGGCGCGCGATGTCATCGCGCCGGATGGCGCCGCGGGCGACCCGTCACGCTTTTGCCTGCGGCACGGGTAGGCAGGCGCCGGCGCAACGCGCCTTTCAGCGACGCACCATTTTCGTGAGCGCGGCGATTTCGTCCGCGCAAGCTGCGTACGCGCGCTCCTCGATCCCGCGATAAAGACGGATGATCTCCTCGCCCGCCGGCGTCAGCACGCTGCCGCCGCCGCTCTGCCCGCCATGCTCGGACACCGTCGCAGGCGATTTCAGCGACCGGTTCAGTTCGTCCATCAGCAGCCACGCGCGCCGGTACGACATCTTCAGGCTGCGCGCCGCCGCCGAAATCGAGCCGTGCTCGCGCACCGCTTCGAGCAGCGCGACCTTGCCCGGGCCGAGCGCGATCGTGTCGGCCTGCTGGATACGCATCCTGAACCGCACCTCAGGCTTGGGGTGTGCCGAAGTCTTCATGTTGTCCGCCGAGTGATCGATGCGGGCAAGCATACACGATGGCCGGTACGGCGAACGCCGCGCTCAGACCTCCAGCACGCGCGCGACGATGCCGGCCAGCCGCTTCACGTGGCGCGGCGCGGGCAGCAGGTCGGCGCCCGAAAACAGCAGCGGCGCGCCGTCGTCGATCGACAGCGGTGCATCGCCGCATTCGAACGCGACGATCACGTGCTCGCCGACGGGCGTGTTGAACAGTTCATGCCATGAAAACGTCACCGCATAGCCGTCGTGCGCATGCGCGATGAACACCATCCGCTTGAAGTCGCCGGGTTCGTCGTTGCGCAGGCCGGCTGCGTCGAGCAGATCCTTCAGCCGTGCGCCCCGATACGGCGCGACCGAGCGGATGAACCGGTTCGTCGTGAAGCAGCGCAGGTCGAACGGCTCGGCCGTCGCGCTCGCGTGCCGGCGCAGTTCGTCGAGCGTCACCGTCATCGGCCGCACGAATGCACCGGTCAGCGCGATCGAGCCTGCCGCCGCTTGATGCGCCGAAGGCGCCGCCGTTCCTGCCATCTCCATCGCCCGCCTCCATGACGGCCCACCGGTGGGCGGGCCCGCGTTGTATCGGCGAATATATTACGCCGGGAACAGTCCGACCGGCAGAATGCGCGCCGCATGGGCGGTATACGGCAGCCGATCGTGCCCCTTCCTGCAAGCGCTAAGAAAGCACGACGTTCCCGACGGCCTTCCTGATGCTCTTGTAGCTGTCGACCGATTCCGCCTTCTGGTCGGTCACCAGCGTACCGATCCGCGCCGGCTCGCAGAAGCTGATCCGGCTGTTCGTGCCGAGCTTGCTGAAATCGGCCAGGATCACGACCTCCGCCGCGTTGCTCACCATCGCGCGCGCCACCTCGGTTTCCATCCGGTCGTAGTTCGTCGCACCGCGGACGGCATCGACGCCCACCGGCGACAGCAGCGCGAGATCGGCGCGGTAGCGGAAAATCTCGGCGACCGTGCCGTCGCCGACCGTCGCGGCCGCGCGGCTGCCGATCATCCCGCCGAGCAGGATCGTTTCGTTTTTCCCTTGCGCCGGGTCGCTCGAGCGCATCTTCAGCGCGACGTCGATCGAGTTCGTGACGATCGTGAGGCCCGACAGCTTCGCCAGTTCCTCGGCCAGCAGCGTGGTGGTCGTGCCGGCGTCGATGAACAGCGTCTGCGAGCCCGTGACCAGCCTGGCCGCCGCGCGCGCGATGGCCAGCTTCGCCTTCACATGCGTCTGCGCACGCTCGGCGATCGGCGCTTCGTCGCCGACCTGCACCGCGCCGCCGTGCACGCGCTTCAGTTCACCGAGCGCCTCGAGGTCGACGAGATCGCGGCGCACGGTTTCCCGCGACACGTTCAGGTCGGCCATGATCCGGTCGGTGGAAACGCGCTGCATCTTCGATAACAGAAGCCGGATCCTCTGGTATCGCTCTTCTTGCCACATGGAATGTCCTCGGAGTGAACGTCAATGTTATTCGAACGACGAACTACGCAGCGCTCTCCTCCATTTTTTTGATGCCGACGAGGGTCTGCAGGGATTGACGGACCACCTGGAATTCACGGCTCGTCATCTTCGAAAACACCACGTGGATGTGGTCGTCATCGGGTGTCGCGTCGTCCTGCTCGATGATGAACTGGACGATGCGCGCCTGGTCGATGCCAGGCATCGACTGCAGCGACGTCAGCTTCACGGCGCCGCGGCTCGCGAGGATGCGCACGCCCCGGCGCTGCCGCTCGGCGAAAAAGCGCTTCTCGATCGGCTTCAGGCCGGCCAGGATCGCGAGCACGATCGCCGTCGCGGCGATCGCGGCCACGTACATGCCGCCGCCCACGGCCAGTCCGACCGCCGCGACGACCCACAGGCTCGCCGCGGTCGTCAGCCCGCGGATGATCTCGCCACGCAGCATGATCGACCCCGCGCCGAGAAAGCCGATACCCGACACGACCTGCGCGGCGACCCGCGACGGGTCGAGCGACACGTTCTTCGCCTCCTGGATATCCGCGAAGCCGAACGCCGACACGATCATCACGAGCGCGGCGCCCACGGCCACCAGCATGTGCGTGCGCAGCCCCGCCGCCCATGACAGGCGCTCGCGCTCAATGCCGACGATGCTGCCGAGCAAGGCCGCCAGCAACAGGCGGGAAACAATATCCAGCTGACTGATCATTCGAGGTCTCCTTCCTTACGGATTCACTTGATGACGCACGGACCGTGCGGACCGCATCCCGTCTTTTCCCGCCTTCGCCCACCCGCGTTCTACCGGTTGTATTTCTGTGCAATCTTGCGATTTTGTGCGTTCTAATATACGGTACGCAAAACGACAAAGCCAGACCCAAGTTCGTTTGTTTCATCCGATCCGCGCGATCAATCGTCAGACCAATCAGGCAACACGATCCGAAACACTTGCTTAGGAGACCATCATGATCAAGAAGGCATGGATGCTGGCAGCCACGTTGATGGCGGCGCTGGCTACGGCCCCCGCTCACGCATCCGAAGGCGACGTCTGCAAGAAGGTGACGCTCGGCGATGTCGGCTGGAGCGACATCGCGGCCACCACCGGCGTCGCGATGATGCTGCTCGACGGGCTCGGCTACGAGGCGGCCAAGACGATCGCGTCGCCGCCGATCGTGCTGGCCGGCGTGAAGAAGGCGCAGATCGATGCGTTCCTCGGCTACTGGGATCCGAGCATGACGCCGACCGTGAAGCCGTTCGTCGATGCAGGCGCCGTGCACCTGCTGCCGCAACCGAACCTGGTCGGCGCGCGCTACACGCTGGCCGTGCCGCAATACGCGTCGGACAAGGGGCTCAAGAGCTTTGCCGATATCGCCAGATTCCGCGACCAGCTCGACGGCAAGATCTACGGGATCGGCGCCGGCAACAACGGCAACGCGCTGATCCAGCGGATGATCGACAAGAACGAATTCGGGCTCGGCGGCTTCAAGCTGGTCGAATCGAGCGAGGCCGGGATGCTCGTCCAGGTCACGCGCGCGGTGCAGGAGCACCGGATGATCGTCTTCCTGGCCTGGGAGCCGCATCCGATGAACCTCAACTACAAGATCGCGTATCTCGACGGCGGCGACACCGTGTTCGGCCCGAACTACGGCTCGGCGAAGGTCTACACGCTCGTCACGCCCGGCTATCTCGAGCGCTGCCCGAACGTCGGCCGGCTGCTGACCAACCTCAAATTCACGACCGACGAAGAAAACCAGCTGATGGTGCCGATCATGAATCACGCCGATCCGGTCGCGGTCGCGAAGGAATGGGCGAAGAAGAATCCCGGCGTGCTGTCGAAGTGGCTCGACGGCGTCACGACCATCGACGGGAAAAACGCCAGGGACGCGATCGAGAAGCTCATCGGCGCGTAAGCACGCAATCCAGGGAATGACCCATGCACAAGAATCTCGCGCTGTTCGACCTCGATCACACGCTACTGCCGCTCGACAGCGACCAGGCCTGGAGCCGCTTCATCACGCGGGTCGGCTGGCAGGAGGACGACGCGCATACGGCGCTGATCGACGAGCACTACGGCCACTATGCGGCCGGCACGCTCGACATGGACGCGTATCTCGCCGTGACGCTCGCGCCGCTCACGCGCTACTCGCGCGAGCAGCTCGCACGCTGGCATGCGCAGTTCATGGACGAGGTGATCCGGCCGGCGATTACACCGGAGGCCCGCGCGCTGGTCGACCGGCATCGCGAGAACGGCGATCTCTGCTGCATCGTGACGGCGACCAACGTCTTCGTCACGCGACCGATCGCGGCCGAGTTCGGGATCGAGCACCTGCTCGGCATCGAGCTCGATACCGACGACGGCACGCCGGCCGGGCAGTTCACCGGGCGCAGCATCGGCGTGCCGAGCTTCCGCGAAGGCAAGATCGTGCGCACGGCCGCATGGCTGAGATCGCTCGGCTACCTGCCGTCCGATTTCGAACGGACCTACTTCTACAGCGATTCGATCAACGACGTGCCGCTGCTCGACTACGTCACGCATCCGGTCGCGACCAATCCCGACTCGAAGCTTTCCCAGGTAGCCGGCAAACGCGGCTGGCCTGTCATGAAGTTGTTCTGATTCGAGCGATATTCTCTGCTGTCCATTTTCATGTCTGGAGGGGTAATGAAATACGGAGCATGCAGCAATCATCACGATCAATCAGGAATCCGATTTGAATCGGATCGAAAGCATGTCATGCCGCCCAGCCATGCGGAAAGCCGTATTCCGCACTGGCGCGGTGTTTTCATGATCGCGCTCCTGTGCACGCTGGCAGCGTGTGGCGACGGCGACTCGGGCGCGGCCGGCAAGGTCGCCGCGGCACGCGCATCGGCAGCGGGCCCGGCGTCCGCGCCGGTCCTGCACTGCGCAAGCGCGTGCCACTGACCGGGCCAGGCCCGACCCGCCACCCAGGACAGAGAGCGATCATGCAAAACAAACCCACGACACGACGCCAGTTCCTCGCCGATGCGCTGAAGCTCGCAGGCGCCACCGCAGTGACGGGCATGCTGCCCGAAAGTATCCTGCGCGCACAATCCATTCCGGCCGCCACCGTCACCGGCACCATCCAGGACGTCAAGCACGTCGTCATCCTGATGCAGGAAAACCGGTCGTTCGACCACTATCTCGGCACGCTCGCCGGCGCGCGCGGCTTCGGCGATCCGCGGCCGGTCGTGATTTCCAGCGGCTACCCGGTCTGGCGCCAGCCCTGGATGCTGTCCTACGTGTTCCCGTTCAACCCGACGCCACCGACGTCGGGCGTGGCGAACGGCGACACCTACTACGGCGACCTCGATCACTCGTGGAACGGCACGCACAGCGCGTGGAACAACGGCAAGTACGACAACTGGGCCGATGCGAAGGGCAGCGGCACGATGTACTACTTCACGCGGAACGACATCCCGTTCTATTACGCACTGGCGAGCGCATTCACGGTGTGCGACGACTACCACTGCTCGATGCTCGGCCCGACCGATCCGAACCGCCTGTATCTGTGGACCGGTTGCTGCGGCAACGTGCCGGGGTATTCGCCCTATACGACGAACACGATGACCGGCACCGGCTGGACGACCGTGCCGGAGCGCCTGAACGCGGCCGGCGTCACGTGGAAGTTCTACCAGGACAAGGGCAACGGGCTGGACGCCGCCCACGGCTATGGCGAGTACAACGGTTCCAGCAAGGATCTCTGGTGGAACGGCAACTACGGCGACAACGTCATCCTGAACTTCAGGCAGTACCAGAACCTCGGCGCCAACGATCCGCTCGCGCCGGCGCTCAACGGCACGCAGGTCGATCCGTCAGGCGGCGGCAATGAATACGACACGAACCTGTTCAGCCAGCTGCAGGCCGACGTCACGAACGATACGCTGCCGCAGGTGTCGTGGATCGCGGCGCCGTACGCGTATTGCGAGCATCCGTCGTGGGCCGCGAGCGGCGGCGAGTGGTACGTCAGCAATGTCCTGAACGTGCTGACGTCGAATCCGAAGGTGTGGGCCAGCACGGTCCTGCTGGTGATGTACGACGAGAACGACGGCCTGTTCGATCACGTCCCGCCCGCCGTTCCGTCGAGTTCCGCCGCGGGTACCGGGCGGTCGACCGTGTCGACGGCCGCGGAGTTCGTCGCGAGCGGCGGCGGCGCATCGGACGGCTCGGCGAGCGGCGACGTGCCGATCGGGCTCGGGCCGCGCGTGCCGATGTTCGTGATCTCGCCGTGGTCGAAGGGCGGCAAGGTCAATTCGCAGGTCTTCGATCACACGTCGGTCATCCGCTTCCTGGAGGCACGCTTCGGCTTCCAGGAAACCAACATCTCGCCGTGGCGGCGCGCCGTCTGCGGCGATCTGACGTCGGCATTCGATTTCTCCAGCCCCGACCAGACGATTCCGGCGATCCAGCCTCCCGCCAGCAACATGGACCCGAACGGTCCGGCGGTCCTGATCCCGTATCCGACCACCACCGCCGTGCCGGCCCAGGCGAGCGGCCGCAACACGGCGTCCCGGCTGCCGTACGAGTTCTTCGTCCAGGGCCGCGTCAACCGCTCCGGCAAGACGCTCGCGCTGACGATGACCAACACCGGCGCGGCCGGCGTGCACCTGCAGGCCTGGGTCGACGGCACGAGCACGACGCCGCGGCAATACACGATCGGCGGCGGCACGGGCGCGTGTCTCACGGATTCGCTTGCGCTGAATTCGGGCGGCGGCTACGACTACTCGATCTACGGCCCGAACGGCTTCCTGCAGACGTTGCGCGGCAGCATCGGTGCATCGGGGAACACGGGATCGACCGCCGAAGTGAGCCTTTGCTACGACGTGCAGAACGGCAACGTGCAGATCACGCTCGACAATTCGGCCGGCTCGAACGCGACGACCTTCCAGCTCGTCGACAACGCGTACGGGATGAACAGCGCGCAATCGGTCAGCGTGCCGGCCGGCGCGACGCAGGCCGTCACGTGGTACGGCGACGCCGGCTGGTACGACGCGAGCATCCGCGACGCGAGCGACCCGAATTTCCTGCGCCGTATCGCCGGTTGCGTGCAGACGCAATCGGGCACGTTGCTGACGGATTCGGCGATCGGCAATACGAACGGTAAATTCGTCGCGGCGCTGGCGTCGCAGGGGTCGTCATACGCGACGCTGCGGTTCGACTATGTCGTGCCGCCGTGGCGCCACAGCCCGAAGAACTGGGTGGCCATCTATCCGCGCGGCGCGCAGCCGACCAAGGGCGGCTACAAGTCGTGGGCGTACCTGCCCAAGAGCACCGGCTCGCTGCTGTTCTCGTCGAGCGCGAACAGCACGCTCGCGTCGGGACAGTACGATGCGTGGCTGCTGTTCGACGACGGCTATACGCCGCTCGCGGGCCCCATCGCGATCAGCATCTGAGATCGCGGTGCTTGCATCGTCTCTCGAGCGTCCCGGTGGTGCGCAGGCATAACGCGCGCCGCCGGGCGCCGGGCTCAGACGAGCAGGTCTTCGTGGAATGCACCGAACGGCCGCGTCGGGTGCGCGATCTGGATTTCGAGGATCCACAAGCCGGCGGCCGGCGCGGCATCGAAATCGCCGAGATTGCCGGCCTTGTAGATCGCGTGCGGGAAATCGCTGACGCGATGGCCCTTGATGTCGACGTTCAACCGGAAGCCGTATGAGTCGGCGCGTTGCGCGGCGAATTCGTACAGCGCGATGCCCGCGCAGCCAGTGGTGCGCCAGTGATGCTCGACTTCGTCGTAGATCACGCGCGCCGCGTGCGCACACGCATGCATGTCGGGATCGTCGCCGCACACGAACGTCGCGCCCGCGTCGCCCTCATGTTTCGCCCACACCGCGCCCAGGTCGATGAAGAAGATGTCGTCGTCGGCGAGCACCGGGTCCGCCACCGAGCGCTCCTTGAACGTGCGCAGCGTGTTTTCCCCGAAGCGGACGAGCACCGGATGCCAGATCCGGTCCATCCCGAGCGCTTTCAGCACGCTCAGCCCGAGTGCGTTGGCCTCCGATTCCCGCATGCCCGGCCGGATGCCGTCGGCGATGGCGTCGACGGCCTGCCAGGTCATGGTTCTTGCGTACTGCATCGCGTCGAGCGAAAAGGCTTCGCCGACGGCTTCGCGTTGCGTCGAGTTCAAGATGGGGCTCCCGTAAGGGTGAATGTGGGACGACACGATCGACCGCCGCCTCGGTATGCATGATGGAATATATCGCTTTCCGGGCCGACGCGTTGCCGGGTCATCGTGTCGCCCACGGCAAAACGGGCGCTCCGATGGGAGCGCCCGTTGTCGTGCCGGCTCAGGTTCCGGACATCGCGACGGGTGCCGCCGACATCGGCAACGTCCGCCTTCCTGCGTCGATCAGAACTTGTGACGCAGGCCGATCCGCGTGACGAGCTGCGTGTTCGCACCCGCGTTGCCGATGAACGACCCCGACGAACCGATCTCGGCCTGCACCGGCACCACGCGGCCACTGATCGTGTTGCTGCCCGACGCCTTCTGGTAGGCCGCGCTCACGTATACGTCCGTGCGCTTCGACAGCGCATAGTCGAGCGCCGCGTTGACCTGGTGCCACTTGCCGTCGAAGCGGCCGTCGAGCTTCGAGAAAGTATAGCCGAGGCCGCCGCTCAGGGCCGGCGTGAACGCATAGCGGCCGCCGACTTCGTAGTTGTTCAGCTTCGACGATTCGCCCGACAACGGCGTGAACTTCGTATGCGTCCAGTTCGCCCACACGAGCGCCGCCGCGATTGCATAGCGCGCGCCGACGCCGACCGTCTCGAGATCGCGCAGCCCCTGCGTGTTGATGTTCGCGATGCTCACGCCGAACGCGGGCGTCGCGCCGTTCGGGAAGCGGATGTTCGTGTACGCGGCGCCGATGCCGAACGGACCTTGCGCGTAGTTCGCACCAAAGCTGTACGCACTCGACGAGCCCTGCGAGCCGTTCGCGCCGGTCGTGGTCGGCGTGCCCGCGAACTGCGTCGAGTTCGAGAAGCCGTACATCGCGCCGAACGTGAGGCCCGCGAAGTTCGCGCTCTGGAACTTCACCGCGTTGTTGATGCGGCTCGAGGTCAGCTGGTCGAGATCGTTGATGTGATACGCGTAGTTGCCGGCCGGCGTCTGGCTGCCCATCGTGTAGTTCGCGCCGATGTAGTCGGTCGAGAACGAGTACTGGCGGCCGAACGTCAGCGAGCCGATCCCGTTCTTCGACAGCCCGACGAATGCCTGCCGGCCGAACAGCGCGCCGCCCTGGCCGATCGTGCCGTCGCCGCTGCTGAAGCCGTTCTCCAGCACGAACAGCGCCTTCAGCCCGCCGCCGAGATCCTCGGTGCCGCGGATGCCCCAGCGGCTGCCCGACGCCACGCCGTCGCCGTACTTGACGAGCTTGTCGTGCCCGCCCGCCGTCGCGACCTTGTTCGAATACGTGATACCCGCATCGATCAGCCCGTAGAGCGTGACGCTGCTTTGCGCGTGTGCGGCTGTGCCGAACATCCCGAGTGCGGCCGCGGCCACGATGGTCTTCTTCATGCTGCTTCCTCTTGTTGTTGACGCGCGCGCCTGCGTCGCAGCGAGACGCGCGGCGTATCGACGAAAAAATGGTTGACGGACGAGCGCAAGCCGCTGAACTGAACGAATGCCGGACACGCCAAACCCTCATGCGCGTGCACGATGTTCCGTTTCGATGCCAGTGTGGGCTTGCTGAAGCGGCATGCCGCAGGGGCGGCCGCTCGTGTTGCAGCGTCGGGAAGCGCGCGCACCGGTTGCGCATGCCATGACGACGCGTTGCTCCGGCGATGCAGGTCAGAATCTCTTCCGGCTTTCGTGGAGCAGGTGGACGACGTGACGCGTGACGGCGCCACGACCTTCGATATATTTTTCGGAATATATCGAGTTGTCACCAAACGGTAAACAATTATTCGGGTTCCTGTCGTCTTTCATCCACAGGCGAGCGACGGCCGGACCGGATCGGAGACACGACGCGCGGCTGCCCTCATCGCACCGGCAGCAGCACCGTGGCGGCGCCGAAATCCAGCATAATCAGGCGGTTGAACGAACGCATCGGCCAGTGCGCGCAGGCCGCAAACGTGTGCGGCGCCGCACGGCGCACGAGTGGCGCCTGGCCGGCAGCCGGACAAGCGGCCGGTCTGTGCCGGTTTCGCGCGCGGCGAATTGTGCAGATGCAGAAAACGAAGAACGGAAACGGGCGCGATTCGACGCACATCGGTGCGCCGGCGATCGCGTCACTGACGAGACCACACCCTCCGCCGAAGACAGGACACCGACATATGGACCGAGCCGAGCACATCAGCATCGAACCGGCGATCTCGCTTGCCGCCGACGAACTGGACCAATGCGACTTCTCGTTCGACATCGCATGGGAGCTGAATGCGCCGTATCAGGATTTGCTCGACCTTCGCGCACTGCCCGCGCGCCGCAAGGACTACGGGTTCGATCCGGCCGGCTGGGCCGACGAAGCATCGGGCAAGACTGCGCTCTTTCGCGCGACCGCCGGCGGGCAGTTCGCCGGGTTCGTGGCGGTCAGCCAGAGCTGGAACGGCATGGCCGAAATCGCCGAACTGGCCGTCGACCGGGAACATCGACGCCTCGGTATCGGGCAATTCCTGCTGGCGGCAGCGGAAGCCTGGGCGCGCAATCACGGGTTCGGCTTCATGCGGCTGGAAACGCAGGCGAACAATGTCGCGGCCTGCTCCACCTATGCGCGCGCGGGCTTCGCGCTCGGCGGCCACGACCGCTTCCTGTACGCGGACGGCGAGAACGCCGGCGAGGTCGCGCTGTTCTGGTACAAGGACTTGCGCGACGGACAGACTGCGCGAATCCGCACGGTCGACCCGGAATCGATGCGGCCGGTGCGCTGACGCCCCGCCGCCCGGCGCGTCATTGCCGCCTCACTTGCGCGTCGCGACGATGAACAGGCGCGGGAACGGCAGCAGCACGGTGCCGTCGTCGAGTGCCGGGTAACCGTGCGGCCCGGCGATCGCGTCGCGATAACGCGCGAGGAAGGCGCGCTGTTCGGCGTCGTCGAGCGCCGCAAGGAACGGCCGCAGCGCACTGCCCTTGAACCATTCGACGACCGCGTCCGCGCCGCCGCGCAGCGGGTGGTAGTAGGTCGTGCGCCACACGTCCACGCGCGAACAAAGCGGCGACAGCAACGCGTAGTAGTACCGCGCATCGAACCGCTCGGTGCGCGCCGCGTCTTTCAGCTTGCCGGCCCACGGCCCGCCCGCGGCGACGTCGCGCATCAGCCGGTGCGCGGGCTCGTCGAGATTGTCCGGCATCTGCACCGCGAGATGGCCGCCCGGCGCGAGCCGGCCGACGAGCATCGGGAACAGCGTGTCGTGCGCGGGCACCCATTGCAGCACCGCGTTCGACAGGATCAGGTCATAGCCGCCCGGATCGTCCCACGTGGCGACATCGGCGAGATCGAAACGCAGCGCCGGCAGCCGCTTGCGCGCGGCCGCGATCATGTCCGCCGACGCGTCGATCCCGTGGATCGTCGAGTCCGGCGCGCGTGCAATCAGCGCCTCGGTCGAATTGCCGGGCCCGCAGCCGATGTCGATCGCGGTATGGATGGGCGTCTTCGGCACGGCGGCCAGGAGGTCGCGCACCGGCCGCGTGCGTTCGTCCTCGAACTGCACGTACTGGTTCGCGTATTGATCGAGTGGGGTCGTCACGAGGGTTCTCCTTGTCGGCACGGACGGCATGCGCACCGGGATCCGCGCAGCCGTCGATGCAGCGCATTCTGCGACCGCACGCGACCTTCAGTAAAATGAATTTAATATCGTGATTGATTCAAAATTCTGATGAAGATCGATACGCTCGGTGTCCAGGCTTTCGTCGCAATCGCCGACGGCGGCAGCTTCCGGCAGGCAGCCGATACGCTGCACGTCACGCAGACGGCCATCACGCAGCGGCTGCGCAAGCTCGAATCCTATCTCGGCGTCGCGCTGGTTGAGCGCACGACACGCCGCACCACGCTGACCGAGATCGGCCGGCGCTTCCTGCCACAAGCACGCCGGCTGCTGAACGAATTGTCCGACGCGCTGACCGAGATCCGCGAGACGGGCCTGAGCCAGCGCGGCGACGTCACGATCGCGTGCGTGCCGACGGTCGGCGTGCAATACCTGCCCCGCATCCTGCGCGCATTCTCCGCGCACCGGCCGCACGACCGCGTGAAGATCCTCGATCACGCGTCGGCGTCGGTGCTGCAGGCCGTGCTGCATCGCGAGGCCGAGTTCGGCATCGGCATCGCCGGCGACCAGCATCCCGAACTGGTCAACGTCCCGCTGACGAGCGATCCGTACGTGCTGGTGTGCCGCGACGATCATCCGCTCGCGAGGCGGCGGCGCATTCGCTGGGCGGCGCTGCAGCCGCATCCGCTGATCTTCGCGGGCGAAGTGAGCGGCAATCGCGGGCTGCTCGACGGCGCGCTGAAGACGAGCGGCGTGTCGCTGCATTCGTTCTACGAGGTGCAGCGCAGCTCCACGGCGCTCGGGCTCGTTGCGGAAGGACTCGGCGCGGCCGTCGTGCCGAAGCTCGCGATCCAGAAGAACGCGTATCCGATGATCCGCACGATCGAACTCGTCGAGCCGTCGGTGACGCGCACGCTCGTCCTCGTCACGCGTAAAAGCGCGCAACTGTCGCCAGCCGCGCGTGCGCTTTACGACATGATCGTCGAGCGCGCGGCGCCGGCGCGGTAACGGCAGGCCATGGCCTTTACTCGGCGCCGCCGCCCGCGCCGAGATGCTGCCGCTCGAGGCGTGCGATCGTGCCGTCCGCCTTCAACCGCGCCAGCGCCGCGTCGAGCAGCCGCAGCGTTTGCGCGTCGCCCTTGCGCACGCCGATCACGCTCGCGGCGCCGGCGATCGCGGGATCGTCGATGCGCGGCCCCGACAACATGAAGCGCGCGCCTTGCGGCTTGTCGAGGAAGCCGAGCCGCGCGGCCGTGCCGAGCACCAGCGTGCCGTCGAGACGGCCGTTCGCGAGATCCGCATAGATACTGTTCTGGTCCGCGTATTCGTGCATGACGACGCCGCGCGGCTCCCAGTTCGCCTTCACGAACGCGGCCTGCGTCGAACCCTGCAGCACGCCGATCCGCTTGCCGGCCAGCGATGCCGGCTCGGGCATCAGCCGGCGGTCGCGCGCGGCCACGAGCCGGATGTCGGCCGCGTAGAGCGGCTGCGTGAAATCCATCACGCGCCGCCGTGCGGCAGTCGGCGCCATCGACGCGTCGATCGCATCGAACTTGCGCGCGGCGAGCCCCGCGACGAGGCCGTCGAAACTGCTCTCGACCCACACGCAACGCACCTGCGCCGCCGCACACACCGCGTTGCCGATATCGATGTCGAGGCCCGCGAGCCGGCCGTCAGGCGTCTTGTATTCGTAGGGCGGATAGGTCGGGTCGGTGCCGAAACGCAGCGTCGCGCCGGCGGCCGCCGCCTCGCCCGAGGCCGCCGATGCGGCGATGGCCAGCATCGCTGCCAGCGCGCGGACGACTCCGCGGTACCGTCGTGCTTCACAGGTCATTGCAATCGCCTCCCGAACCCTCCTGCCGACGCGCAAGCCGCGCATGCGCGAGCGTCACGAAATAGCGCACGCCGAGCGGCAGCACGTCGTCGTTGAAATCGAACTCGGGGTGGTGGCAGTACACGCCGCCCTGCCCGATCAATGCGTACGCGCCCGGCCGGCGCAGCAGGAATTCGGAGAAATCCTCCGAGCCGTTGAGCGGCACGAAATCGCGCAGCACGTTCTGCGTGCCGAACACGTCGGCGGCGGCCGCGGCGGCCGCCTCCGCCTGCTCGCGATGATTGACCGTCGCCGGCGAGCTGTTCGCGAAGTCGACCGAGATCGCGCACTCGCTCGCCAGTGCGATGCCCTCGCAGATGCCGCGAATCCGCGCCTTTGACAGCGTACGCACGCGCTCGTCGAACGTGCGCAGCGTGCCGGTCAACGCCGCGTGACTGGGGATCACGTTCGGCGCGCTGCCCGCATGGATGCTGCCGATGCTCACCACGGCCGCGGCATTCGGCTCGACCGTGCGGCTCACGACGGTCTGCAACGCGCAGATCAACTGCGCGGCGGCCATCACCGGGTCCTTGGTCTTCTCCGGCGCCGACCCGTGGCCGCCGACGCCCACGATCGAGATCACGATCTCGTCGCACGACGCCAGCATCGCACCGTCGCGCACGCCGAACGTGCCGGGCTCGAAATGGGGCGCGTTGTGCAGCGCGTAGATCTCGTCGTAGCCGAAGCGCTCCTCGAGGCCGTCCGCGAGCATCGCATTCGCACCGCCGCCCGTCTCTTCGGCCGGCTGAAATACCAGCACGATCGTGCCGGCGAAATCGCGATGCTTGCCGAAGTGGCAGGCCGCGCCCAGCAGCATCGCCGTGTGCCCGTCATGCCCGCAGCCATGAAACACGCCGTTGCGCAGCGACCGGTGCAGCGGCCGACCTTCCTCTTCCATAGGCAGCGCGTCCATGTCGGCGCGCAGCGCGATCGTGCGGCCCGCGCCGCGCTGCCCGCGCACGACGCCGACAACGCCCGTTCCGCCGATCCCCGTATGTGTTTCGATGTCCCACGCGCGCAGCTTCGCGGCGACCAGTTCACTGGTGCGATGCTCGTCGAACGCGGTTTCGGGGTTGGCATGGATGTCGCGGCGCAATGCGACGAGCTCGTCGAGATCGACGTCGATACCGTTCGTTGTCAAACCTGCCTCCTTGTATACTCGTGCCGTCTTGCCGGCCGGTGCCCACAAGATAAGCGCGCCGGGCGGCCGGCCGATTTCCAATTTCTCATGCGTATAGCGAACGCTTATGGAACGCGGCACCCTGAAGACAGCACAGTTGCAGATGCTCGTCGCGATCGCCGAGCACGGCACGCTGATGGCCGCGGCCGACGCGCTGAGCGTGTCGCAGCCGGCCGTCACGAAAAGCATCAAGGAACTCGAAGCGCGCGTCGGCGTGCAGTTGCTCGAACGCAGCGGCGCCGGCGTGCGGCTCACGCGCTACGGCGAGGCGCTGCTGCGCCATGCGCGCACGGTGGTCGCCGAAATCGCACTCGCCGAACGCGAGCTGGAAGCGATGCGCTCCGGGGCCGGGCGCATGCTGTCGGTGGGGGTGTCGCTGCTGGCCGCGTCGATCGTCGTGCCCGACGCGTTGCGCGCGTTCCGCGCCGCGCGCCCCGACGTGTTGCTGAACGTCTACGAATGCGCGCCGACGCAGATCATCGACGGGCTGCGCGACGGTTCGTTCGACCTGTGCGTCGCATTCGTCGCCGACAGCGACCGAACGGCCGAATACCGCGTCGTGCCGCTCGGCACGTCCGCGCAATCGCTTGGCGTGGTGCACGGCGATCCGCTCGCCGGCGAAACGCGCCTCGACAGGCTCGCCGGCGCACACTGGCTCTACAATCACACTCGCGACAGCTGGCCCGCATTCTGGCGCGCGCTCTGCGGCGACGGCGTGCATGCGCCGACGCCGCGCGTGACGGTCTGCACGTCACAACGGCTCTACGGCGAGCTGGCACGGGAGCCAGGCGTCGTCAGCGTATGGCCGGACTTCCTGCTCGACGACCCGGCGTGCGGCGGCCGGCTGGTGCGGCTGCAGACGGATGCGAACCTGTCGCCGCTGACGCTCGGGCTGATGCACCGCAAGGATCTCGTGCCGGGCGCAAGCATGACGGCGTTCATCGAATGCCTGCAACGCGCGGCGCATCAGGCGCCGTGAACCGGATCACGGAGTCGGCTCGGCTCCGGATCAAAGCACCTTCACCATGAACACGCGCGCGGTCCCTTCCGGCTCGCACGGCACTTCGCCGAACGTCTCGTAACCCTGCTTCCGGTAGAAATCCGGCGCCTGGAACGAGATCGTGTAGAGCACCGCACGCGCACATCCGCGGCGCTTCGCTTCCGCTTCGGCCTCGCGCAGGAGCCGGCTGCCGAAGCCGCCGCCGCGCAGCGATTCGGGCAGGTAGAACAGATCGATGAAGAACAGGCCGAGCGACGTGCGCCCCGTCAGGCCGCCCAGAATCTCTCCGGTGGTCGGGTCGGTCACGTAGACGTCGAGCGCGGCCGCATCCGAACGCCCCGTCATCGCATGGTTGAATTCGCCGAGCTTGCGGCTGATGAAGTCTCGTGCGGCCGGCTGCTCGGTGTCGGTCAGTCGCAGGGTAACGTCGGGAAGGGCTGTCATCGGAAGAACACGTGCGTGAGAGGGCCGTCGGGTGTGCCGCACCGTCAGCGGGCATCGCACGACTATAGCGTGTCGCCCGCGGCGTGGCGAGCGCGCAACTCGCGTGCGATCTTGCGTGCCATGTGGAATTCCCACGCGTTGCCCGGCCACATCGGGAACCCGAAGCCCGGCACCGAAGGCGCCGTCGCGAATCGGGCCGGCTGCGCCGCCTTGCAAGTGGCACCGTCGCCGTAGCCGACCAGCTCGGTCACGCGCACGCGCACAGCATACGACCGCCCCGTTACCTGCCCTGCAAGCAAGCGACCCATGCAAACGGCGGGCCCGTTATGCGCCCGCCGTCGCTGTCGTCATGCCGTCACACCCACGCTCACGCCATCGCGAACGCCGCCTTCAGGTCGGCCATCCGGCGCCGCTCGCGCGCGATCATCATCCGGTTCACGACGATCACGCCGATCGTCACGGCCGTGATGAACAGCGTCGCCAGTGCGTTCATCTCCGGGTTCAGCCCCAGCCGCACGCGCGAGAACACCACCAGCGGCAGCGTCGTCGACCCCGGCCCC